>JBOHWJ010000195.1:0-2573 GCA_050736495.1 Binataceae bacterium (SeqCode)
GCTGGGCAACACGTTGCGCACGAGCGACTTCATTATTCTTTATATCGGCGGCGGCCTGTGGACGATCGCGACCACGGTGCCATTCGTCTTCCTGCCGTCCTACGCGCGCGACAACGGCATCAGCGAGGTCGCCGCCGCGACGCTGGTCGGCATCATCGGTTTCGCCAGCACGGCAGGACGGCTTGGCCTCGGCGCGCTCGCCGACCGCATGGGCATAATCCGTCTCTACCAGGCTTGCATCCTGGTGCTCGGGCTATGCTTCGGCGCGTGGCTTCTCGGCCATAGTTACGGCCCGCTGGTGGTGTTTGCGCTGCTGATGGGTGCGAGCTATGGCGGCGCGGTCACGCTCACGCCGGCGGTACTGGCTGAACTGTTTGGCACGCAGGGCCTGGGTCTGACACTGGGAACGCTTTACACCTCAAGCGCAGTAGGCACGCTATTGGGGCCGCCGTTTGTCGGTGCGATCATCGACCATACCGGCAGTTACACGCTCGGTATTATTTTCACCGGCGCGACGACTATCGCCGCGTTTTTCATCCTGTTGCCGCTCGGTACTTTCGGTCCGCATGTCAAGAATGACGCCGCCGACCGCGTCACCGACATGGCGCCGGGCTCGTCAACCGATTGATGGTGGGCCGACCGGAAGAATGGCGTCGCGGTGATACAAGAGCTATACGGCGGTTCGATGCCGCGGCACACATCATGCTCTCGGACTAAACCATCCGCGGTCCCCGGCGCTCATCGAATGCGCAACACGCAACGATGATAGACCGCTCCGTCAGTCGATCTGCTTGCGCAGGAACGCCGGGATGTCGAGCTTGTCGTCGTTCTCCAGCGTGTCCTTCTGATCGCTCATGCGGGTCGGGCCACCTTCACCCGCCCGCCGCTTGAAGGCCGGGATGTCGAGGCTGTTCTCGTCGACAATCATGCCGAGCCTGCGCACCGGCTTGCCGCCAAACATCTGCGACTGCGGAGGCGGCGGCAGCGGCGGTAGCGGCGCCATGATCGGGGCCGGTTGCGCCTGGATTGGATCGATCGGCCGGGTGATGGCGGCCTGCACCGGCGCGGTCACGGGCGTACCGGAAGGCGAGTAGCGCGTATAGCGCGTTTCGAGTTCGCCGAAGCCGGTCGCGATCACGGTGACGTGGATCTCGTCGGCGATATGCTCGTCAATCACGGCGCCGAAAATGATGTTGGCGTCCTCATGCGCCTCCTCCTGGATCAGGCTGGCCGCTTCGTTGACCTCGTAGAGCGACATGTCGGGACCGCCGGTCACGTTGATCAGCAGGCCGCGCGCGCCCTTGATCGACACGTCTTCGAGTAACGGACTCGAAATCGCGCGCTGTGCCGCTTCGACCGCGCGGTTTTCGCCCGACGCGCGCGCCGCGCCCATCATCGCCATCCCCATCTCCGCCATGATCGAACGGACGTCGGCAAAGTCGAGGTTGATGAGGCCGTGGACGGTGACGAGTTCCGAGATGCCACGCACCGCCTGCAACAACACGTCGTCGGCTTTCTGGAAGGCCTCCTTGAGCGACATCGTGCGGCTCGCGATCGAGAGCAGACGCTGGTTGGGAATCGTGATCAGCGTGTCGACCGCGTTCTTGAGTTCGCGCAGACCCTCTTCGGCCTGCCCCATGCGCTTGCGTCCCTCGAACTGAAACGGCTTGGTGACGACGCCGACGGTGAGCGCGCCTGACTCGCGCGCGATCCGCGCGATCACGGGCGCCGAACCGGTGCCGGTGCCGCCGCCCATACCGGCGGTGACAAACACCATCTCGGCTTCCTTGAGCGTCTCGCGCAGATGTTCCTCGTCCTCGAGCGCGGCCTTGCGGCCGATTTCAGGATTGCCGCCAGTGCCGCGTCCGCGCGTCAGCATCGTGCCAATTTGCAGACGCATCGGCGCGGTGTTGTTCAGTAGCGCCTGCGTATCGGTGTTGACCGCGATAAAATCAACGTTGCGCAGACCCGACGCGATCATGTGGCTGACCGCGTTGCCGCCGCATCCGCCCGCGCCGATGACCTTGATGCGCGCACCCGGATCCACATTCTCAACCAACTCAATCATCGCTGATCCTCCTCCACCCCCATCACGCGGTTCGTTGCCGCCTGCGCCACTTTTGTCTTTTTGTTCGATGCGCTGTTTCAAAAGAAGTCCCTCACCCAGTCGGTTACACGGGAACGGAGCCATCCCCAGCGTCCGTTCCGCGCTGCCCCGAGACCATGGCCGCGGCCGGCTCCGGCGGCATGCAGCAGCAATCCCGCCGCGGTCGTGTACATCGGTTTCATCAACTCCTCGGGCATACCTTTCAAATTGATCGGAAGGCCGCGGCGCACGGGTAGATTGAAGATTCGTTCCGCAAGTTCCTGCGTGCCTTCGAGCAGCGAGGTGCCTCCCACCAGCACGACGCCGGAGGCAAGACTGTCCGCCACGCCCGATCGGATCAGCTCGCGCTGCGCCATCGCGAAAATCTCCTCCATCCGCGGTTCGATGATCTCGCCAAGCAGCCGGCGCGCGATTACGCGCGGTTCGCGTCCGCCGACGCCCGGCACCTGCACCATCTCGTCGCGGC
>JBOHWJ010000196.1:0-7365 GCA_050736495.1 Binataceae bacterium (SeqCode)
GCCTTGCCCGGGGCACTGCCCGCAAACTTGGCCGCGGTAAGCCGCGATTATCTAATCATCAGCTCATGCGCGCCAGTTTGCTGCGAACGCGCGGCTATTCGGCCGCGGTAACTGGAATGAATCCCACCGTGCCATTGCGCATTGCAATCCTCAGCCAGTTGGTGCCGGCGATACCGGTGACATGCACAAATTTGCTCCGATGAACTTTCGCAACGACCTGCGAGTCCGCGCTCGGCGTCGCGTACACCGGCGAATCGTGGGTGAGCTTGAACTTGCGATTGACGTCGCGAATTCTCAGCGGCGCAGGCGCGGCTGTTGCGGTGGTAGGCACGGTCGCAGGCACAGGCGACGGCGCGGCCGCCGCCGGCAGCAAGCTCGGGTCGAGCGCTTTCACCTGCGCATACTCGGCCTCCGCCTCGGTTTGGCGATTCGGTTCCGCGCTGAGCAGACCCGCCAGCGCCAGGTGCGCATGCGCATTCTTTGGCTCAAGACCGGTTGCGGTGCGCAACTGCGCTTCCGCCTCCGACATCTTTCCTTCTTTCTGAAGCGTGGTGCCGAGACTCAGGCGATAGCTCGTGTTGACAGGCGCAAGCGCGACTGCGGCGCGGTATTGCGCCTCGGCAACTCCCAGCTTCGATTGTGAGCTATAGGTGTTGCCGAGCGCGGCATGGGCGGCCGGATTATGCGGGTCGAGATCGATTACTTTCATAAACTCCAGTTCGGCTGGTCCCGCCTTCTGCTCGAAGACGTAGAGATTGCCCAGCGCGACATGGCCGCGTGGATCGTTGGGCGCCAGCTTGATCGCCTGCTGATAGGCGCTCTCGGCATCCGCGAGCTTGGTATTCTGCATCGCCTTGTCGCCTTGGGTGAGGTAGTTTTCAACCGACCCGTGCGAGCATCCCGCGAACATCAGGGCCAGCGTGCCCGCGATGATCAGGTTGATGAGTGGCGGCGGTTCGTAGAGGCGGCGGGTAGTTGTCCTTGGCGTCAAGCGGTGTTCCTCCAATGCGAATGATCAATCCGACAGGGCTGAGACCCGGCTCAAGGCGTCAAGGCTAAAGCCGTTACCCAGCCGTGGATCGGTTCAATGTTCGTTTGACCCGCCAGAACTGTCAAGGCGGTTCACCGCTTTAATTCATGCCACGGGCTTCAATTCATGCGGTTGGCGGCATCACGCATGTGCGTTATAAAAGCGCCGTGCGGATGGTGCTCATAGCGGCCAAGCAACTCGCGCTGGCCAAGACGCGGCTGGCGCAGGCGCTGCCCGTTTCGGCCGAGCGCATAGCGTTGGCCGAGGCGATGTTTCGTGACGTGCTCAGCGCCGGGCTCAGTGCAGGTGTTCCCAGAGCGGTTGCGGTCGTCACCTCGGACACGAGATTGCTCCAATTGGCGCGCACCGCCGGCGCCATCGCTATCGATGAGCAGTTTCCGCGCGGACTAAACGTAGCCGTCCGCATCGCAACCGCGGCGCTGATTGAGCGTGGCGCGACCACCGTATGCACGCTGCTGTCGGACATTCCGATGGTGACCGGCGAAGATATCGACGCGGTTTTCGAGGCGATGCCGCGAAGCGGTCCCGGAGTGGTGTTGGTGCCGTCGTTCGATTTCTCCGGCACGAATATGATCGCGCGCAGCCCTGCCGACGCAATACCGACCAGGTTCGGGCGGTTGAGCCTCGTGCGCCATCTCGACGGCTGCCGCGCATGCGGTCTGCAATGCAAGGTCGTACGCTTGATGCGGCCGGCCATCGATCTCGACCTGCCGGGTGACTTGATTGAGTTCGCGCGCTCGCCCAGTATGACACATACTTTCAGCCATCTAGCCCGCCTCGGGATGGTCCACGGTTGAACCAATCGGTCCGGTGTCTATTGTGCGAATGATCGAGCGTCTCGGCGCCTATGTAATCGACAGTATTACGGCGCTGGGAGATTTCGTGATTTTCATGCTGGAGGGCTTGTTTTTCGTCATCCTGCCGCCGTACAAGCCGCGTTTGGCGATTCGCCAGCTACGCATCATTGGGGCTGAATCGTTTTTTCTGGTGGGCTTGATTGGCCTGTTCACCGGAATGGTGCTCGGCCTACAGGGCTACAACACGCTGCATCGCTTCGGTTCCGAGGGCGCGCTCGGTACAGTGGTCGCTCTGGTGCTGGTGCGCGAACTCGGGCCGGTGCTGGGTGCCTTGATGGTCGCGGCGCGAGCGGGTTCGGCGATGGCGGCGGAGTTAGGTTCGATGCAGGCGACCGAGCAGATCGACGCAATGACGGTGATGGCGATAAACCCCCTGCAATATCTCGTGTCGCCACGGCTGCTCGCTGGTATCATCAGCCTGCCGTTGTTGGTCGGAATGTTCGACGTGATCGGAATCTGGGGTGGCTACGCCGTCGGCGTCGGCCTGATGGGAGCGCCGGCTGGCCCCTATTTGAACGGTATTGCATCGAATATGGGTGGCCACGACATCATGACCGGCCTGGTCAAATCGTTTGTGTTCGGCCTCGTCGTGATGTGGGTGTGCTGTTACAAGGGCTATCATGCGCAGCGGATGGCGACCGGCGTGAGCCGAGCCACGACTGAAGCGGTGGTGCTGTCAAGCGTGCTGATCCTGGCGTGGGACTATTTTCTCACTTCTGTTCTCCTGTAAGATCGACGGATTCTGACGCCATGAACGTTCACCCCGACAGCATTGATGCCGCCATCATGGTGCGCCAGCTACGCCGCCGGTTTGGCCGCCAGGAAGTGCTGAGAGGAGTCGACCTCGACTGCCCGCGCGGTGAGATCACCACGATTGTGGGGCCCAGCGGATGCGGCAAGACCGTTCTGTTGAAGCATCTGAATCTGCTACTGCGGCCGGACTCGGGCAAAGTCATTATCGACGGCATTGATGTCACGCGCATGAGGTCACGGGCGCTCAACCAGGTGCGCGAGATGTTCGGCATGCTGTTCCAGGCTGGCGCGCTGTTTGATTCTCTTTCAGTATTCGATAATGTCGCCTTCCCGCTGGTCGAACTGACCCAGCTCAACCGCGAGGAAATTGCCACGCGGGTGGAGGAAACGCTTGCCGCCGTCGGCCTCGAAGGAATGGAGTCGAAGTATCCGTCCGAGATGAGCGGCGGTATGCAAAAGCGGGCGGCGCTCGCACGTGCCCTGATTCGGAGGCCGAAAATCCTGATGCTCGACGAGCCTACCACGGGATTGGATCCTACCCGAACCGGCTCCATTCATGCCTTGGTGCGCCAGACCCAGAAACAATTCAAACTGACCGCCGTGATGGTTAGCCACGACGTGCCACAGGTGTTCGAGATTTCCGACCGAATTGCTTATATGCATGGGGGTAAGATGGCGTTGTGCGGTTCGGTTGGTGAGGTGATGGCGGCGAAGAACGACGATTTTCAGCGGTTTCTCGCCGGCAAAGCCTCTGGTGAAGATGAGCGGCCAGCGGTTGCGGCGATTGCAAGATAAACGCATCGGGATAACCCACAATGTACGCCAGTCGAACCACGCAGTTCATCGTCGGAATCTTCGTCGCACTCGGTATCGCGGCGATTATTTATTTGTCTGTGCGCCTCGGCAACGTTGGCCTGTTCCCGGCGCCTTCGTACACGCTGTTCGCGAGTTTTGACAACATCGGAGGGCTCAGGACGGGCGACCAGGTCGAAATTGCGGGCGTACGGATTGGCAAGGTCGAGGGCATTTCGCTCGAGGACAATCGCGCC
The DNA here is from genome assembly GCA_050736495.1 of Binataceae bacterium (SeqCode). Taxonomy (GTDB): domain Bacteria; phylum Desulfobacterota; class Binatia; order Binatales; family Binataceae; genus JBOHWJ01. The sequence continues at coordinate 3,711 of JBOHWJ010000196.1, forward strand.
CGCGTCGGCTTGACGATCAACCGCGGGGTGGAAGTCGACAGCGACGCGATCGCGGCGATCAAGACCACCGGCCTTATTGGTGACAAGTATGTTTCAATTCAGCTCGGCGCCGGCGACACGTTGGCGAATGACGGCACTATACGGCAGACCCAATCTACCTTTGCCATCGAAGACATTGTTGGCCAGTTGATCAATAGCTATGGCAGCAAGGGGCCGAGTGGCTCCGCCGCCGGACAAGAGGGCGGCGCGGACTCAACGGGTGCAACAGGCTCAACGGGGGAGGCTGCGGGCGCGAGTGCGCCAGGTATGCCAGGCATGCAATCGAGTCCGGCGGGGGGTGCCCCGGGGAGCGGCAAGTAAGCAGGAATCTTATGAATCCGATGCAACTGACAACGGTTGGCGGCGCCACACGCGCTGATCGCGATTCCCTGATGTATGGGCGGCGTCGCTTGCCCAGGTTTGCGTTGATAGCCGCGTTGGCGGTGGCGTTGATCGTTGGCGGAACGCGCTACTCGCAGGCGACGGCGTCCACCGGCGGCGGCGACCCGATGGCGGTGGCCAAAGGCGTGGTGAATCGGGCTCTCGGCATCCTCCAAAACAAGTCGATGCCAGCAGCCGAGCGCCGCACGCAGTTACGTGGGGTAGTAGCGGACAATTTCGATTTCACCGAGATGTCGCGTTCGGCCCTCGGCTATCAATGGCGCAAATTGACGCCCGATCAGCGCGGCGAATTCACCAAATTGTTTAGCTCGTTCATCGTTGACGCCTACTTGAGTAAAATCAACGATTACAATGGCCAGCAGGTCGCCTTCGCCGGCGAGAAATCGCTCGGGCAAGGTTATTCTCAAGTCAACAGCAATATCGTTCAGCAGGGCAAGCAACCCATCCGCGTCAATTACCTGCTCTTGCAAAAAGGCGGGGCCTGGAAGATTTACGACGTTACGGTTGACGCCATCAGCATTATCGCGAATTATCGCAACCAATTTAATCGTGTCATCAACGATCGGGGTTTCAATGCGCTGATGAACGACTTGAGGAGTAAGCAGCAGCAGTTAGCACAATCACTCGGCGAATCGCATTGATAAGCTCTAGATGCGCATAGTCAGCCGAAGTTAGCGGTCTCGCCAGCCTCAAAGGCGATGACACAGCGGCGACACCGTACTATGATCCGAACTCACGACAGGCCCGAGTGTCTGTTCGCTGGAGGAAACGTGCTGTCGAAAATATTTTGCGCGATCCTGGTAGTTGGGATCACTGCCTTCGCGGCACCTGCGTTCAGTCAGACGCAGAGCCAGCCACCAGGCGAGCCGCCTCCGCTGCCGGGCGAATTCGCTCCCCAGACCTATAGCGATCCGCTGGCGCCTTTCAACGAGAGGATGTTCTGGTTCAACCTCAAGCTGGATGACTACGTGCTGCATCCGGTCGCGAAGGGTTACGCGGCAGTGCTGCCGCGGCCGGCACGCGAGAGCGTCGGCAACTTCTTCGACAACATCTCGTTCATCCCGCGCTTCGCCAATAATCTCTTCCAGCTCCGGGCGGTGGACGCGATGGGCGAGGTCGCACGCTTTGGCATCAATACCACGCTCGGCGTGGGCGGTCTTTTCGACGTTGCCGACCACTGGTTCGATCTCAAGCAGCACAACGACGATTTTGGCCTGACGCTGGGCCATTACGGCGTTCCGTCGGGGGCTTACGTGGTGTGGCCCTTCCTTGGACCATTGACCCTGCGCGATACGGTCGGATATGCGGCCGACAGCGCGATGTGGCCATTGCCGTACTTCGTGCCGTGGTATATCTCCATTCCGGCCGGAACTGGCAAGACCGTTATTCCGGTGGTCAATTACCGCTCGCTGCACTTGGATATGTTCGAAGAGGTCGATCGTTACGCGATTGATCTCTACGGTGCGGTGCAGGACGGCTATATGCAACGGCGCGCGGCATCGCTGCGCGAGGTCAACGCCAAGGCGCCTTTCTGAGATAGCGGTTCATCAACTGCCTAACCTGGGCTGATTTGAAAAAGACCTGCCGACCATCGGTCCGCAGGTCTTTTGTTTTCGCGTGCCCATAAGCCCGACACTTAGGCGCCAGCAAGGTTCCTCCGCCCCGCTGTCGTCACCTGGGTTATGCCTCCGTGAACTCGGCTATCGTACCGGCGTGGTTGGTCAAGTCTGAGCAGTTCGTGAGCCAGAGATTCTAGTCGCCACCCGCCTCGAACTGCCCTGTCGGCTCGCTCACATCGAGGCGGGCAAGTTAGTTCACGTGCTCCCACGCATGATACGAACTGCGCACGAGCGGGGCCGACTCAACGTGGCGGAAGCCAAGCGTGAGCGCCTCGGTCTTGAGTATGGCGAATTCCGCGGGCGGCAAATAGCGCACCACCGGCAGATGATCGCGGCTCGGCTGTAGATATTGCCCCAGCGTCAGAATGTCGCATTCGACTGCGCGCAAGTCGCGCATCACCCGTAGCAGTTCGCCATGCTCCTCGCCCAGCCCGAGCATCATCCCGGTCTTGCTCAGGACAGTGCGGCCGATCGCGCGCGCACTGGCCTTCGCATGCTTAAGCACCTCTAGCGAGCGATCGTAATGGCCGCCGGGACGGCATGAGCGGTAGAGGCTCGGCACGGTCTCGATATTGTGGTTGTAAATATCGACTGGCGCACGCACTACCGTATCGATACTTTCATGCACACCCTTGAAGTCTGGCACCAGCACTTCGATTCGCGCGGTGGGCAGCGATGACTTGATCGCGTTCGCGGTGGCGGCAAAATGCGCGGCGCCGCCGTCGTGCAGGTCGTCGCGGTCGACCGAAGTAACCACCACGTGTTGCAGGCCCAGGCGCGCAACCGCTTCCGCGATACGGCGTGGTTCGTCCGGGTCGAGCGGCCGCACGCGGCCATGCGCGACCGCGCAATAGGGGCAGTTGCGCGTGCACACGTCGCCCATCAGCATGAAGGTGGCCGTGCGATGGCCGAAGCATTCGCCGATATTCGGACAACATGCCTCCTGGCATACGGTGTGGAGCTTAAGTTCGGCGAGCAGCGCCTTGGTGCGGAAATATTCGGGCGAGACGGGCGCGCGAACCTTGATCCAATCGGGATGTTTTCTTTCCGTCATTTTTCCAACCTACCGGGTTCGCGGCCACTATGAGCTTCGCAGCCGGCCGCGGCGGAATCAACGTGACGCCAGAGCGCGGTCACGTCAGCGGCGGCCGTGCCCCCATAGCCGAACACCGCCGCGAATGATCGCTCGATTTCGGCGGTGAATTGCGCGAGTGAAATCTCGGGATGCCCTTGCGCGGCAATCGAAGTCATGCGGCAGCCGTCGATTCCGCACGGCACCATGGCGTCGAAGAAACTCAAATCTGATGCGACGTTAAGTGCGAAACCATGCAATGTAACCCAGCGTCGCAACCCGACACCGATCGACGCGATTTTGCGCGTCTCAACCCATACTCCGGTCAGCCCCTCGCGCCGGCCGGCAGCGACGCCGACGGCGGCGAGTGCGTCGATCATCACCTGCTCGAGCATCCGCAGGTAGCGAATCACATCGCGCGTAGCGCCTTCGAGCTTGACGATCGGGTAGCCGACGATCTGGCCAGGGCCGTGATAGGTGATTTGGCCGCCGCGCGAGACACGATAGACCGGAATACCGGGCC
>JBOHWJ010000197.1:0-4873 GCA_050736495.1 Binataceae bacterium (SeqCode)
TGTTAGCTGTATCGATGAGCGTGTCTTCGGAGACTTGAAAAGTTTTCGTGAGCAGTTTGTCAGCCTGAACGATCTGAGAATCTTCGCCGCGCTCAAGTCCCGGCTGAAGCCGATTTGTCAAAGAACGCTGCGGCGTCAGGTGTTGCCATACGTCCGCTACACCAAGCGTCTGCCGATAGTCCAGCCGTTCACACCGGAAGAAGGAGAAGACCGTCTTTACACTCTCGTCTCGGAATATCTTCAGCGTGACAACCTTCAGGCGCTGCCCGCCAGTCAGCGTTCCCTGATGACGCTGGTCTTAAGGAAGTTGCTCGCTTCTTCGAGCTTCGCGATCGCGGGCGCTCTGGAATCGCTCAGTCGCCGGCTAAGAATGCGGCTCTGCCGGCAGCATGCGCGACAGCCATTGCAAGAGGAACTCGACGAGGACTACGAGGCCCTGGACGAGACGGCGGAGGAGTGGCCTGCGGAAGAAATCCCTGAGCCCCTGTCGGGCGATGATCGCGCCGCAATCGAAAGGGAGATCGCGGACCTCGAAAGCTTCCGCGATTTGGCCGTTTCCATCGATCGCAATGCCAAGGGCAAAGCGCTACTCAAGGCGCTGGAGCTCGCATTCGCCAAGGCGGCAACGACGGGAGCCGCAGAAAAGGCGATCATCTTCACCGAATCACGGCGCACTCAGAGCTATCTGTTGCGGGTGCTGGCCGAGAGCCCGTGGGCCGAGGGGGTCGTCTTGTTCAACGGCTCGAACAACGACGAACGATCCCGTCAGATTTATTCGAATTGGCTGAAGCAGCATGCAGGCACCGACCGTATCACCGGATCGCGTAGTGCCGATTTGCGTTCCGCGATCATTGATTACTTCCGCGAACAGGGTCGAATCATGATCGCCACCGAAGCCGGCGCCGAGGGTATCAACCTTCAATTTTGTTCGCTGGTTGTGAACTACGACCTGCCGTGGAATCCCCAGCGCATCGAGCAGCGCATCGGCCGCTGCCATCGTTATGGGCAGCAGCACGACGTCGTGGTCGTGAATTTTCTCAATCAGAACAATGCCGCTGATCAACGAGTGTTCCAGCTTTTGGCCGAGAAGTTCGAGCTATTCGAGGGCGTGTTCGGCGCCAGTGATGAAGTCCTTGGTGCCATCGAGTCCGGCGTGGACTTCGAGAAACGCATTGCCGACATCTATCAACGCTGCCGGACCCCTGCGGAAATTGACGCGTCCTTCGATCAGCTTCAGCGTGAACTCAGCGTTCATCTCGATGCGGCGATCGCTCGCACGCGCCAGCAGTTGTTGGAAAACTTCGACGACGAAGTCCGTGAGAAGTTGCGAATCAGGGACGAAAGCTCGCGCCAGTACCTTAATCGGTACGAGCGGATGCTCATGCAGCTCACGCGCCATGAGCTGGACAGCCATGCCGAATTTCTCAACGACTCCGCGTTCCGGCTCAACTCGTGCCCGTTCGATACCGACATTCCCGCCGGCCTTTACGAGCTTCCCCGCCGCTCCGGTGAAGCGCATCTCTACCGCCTGACGCACCCACTCGCCGCGCGGATAATCGAGCAGGCGAAGGCGCGGCGCCTCGCAACGGCCGAGGTCGCGTTCAACTATAGCGGCCACGACGGCAAAATCAGCGTGATCGAACCGCTGATCGGCAAGCCCGGCGAGCTTTCGCTTTCGCTGCTCACGGTGGAGGCTCTGGACCAGGTCGAGGATTATCTGATCTTTGCGGCGATCACTGATGACGGAGAAGCAGTCGAAGAAGAGGCCGCGCGCCGCCTCTTTTCGCTTCCGGCGCATGTGGTAAGGGAGATCAACGCGATCTCTTTCGAGGAGGCACTGCGCGAGCAAACCAAAAGTGGACAGCGCGCCATCGAGCTTCGTATTTCCGAGCGCAACGCCGGCTTCTTTGAACAGGAGGCGGACAAGCTGGATGGCTGGGCCGATGACATGAAGCTTGGACTGGAACGCGAGATCAAGGATTTCGACCGTCAGATTAAAGAAGCCCGCCGCGCTTCCGCCGCCGGCCTTACGCTAGAAGAAAAGCTCGCCGGACAAAAACAAATCAAGGTGTTGGAGTCCCAGCGCAACGCCAAGCGCCGCGCGCTCTTCGACGCCCAGGATGAAATCGACCGTCGGCGTGACCAGTTCATCGCGGAAATCGAGGGCAAGTTGCAGCAGCGGGTCTCGCTCACCAGGCTGTTTTCAATTCGTTGGAGCTTTTCGTGACTGTTGGAGCCTTTCGTAACTAAGGATCGCCTGAAAAGTGGACGGACGAATGGGGATGATGAGCTCACTCGGTACAGACCATCTAGCATTACTGGAAAGACTTCTTGCGGCTGATTTCGTACCCCACCTGCTCCCGCTTTTGGATGCGACCAAGCCGGTAGAGGAACAACGGCGCAAGAATCTGTCGCGTGCGTTCAGTGCCTTCTCAATCTCTCGCCTTTGCGACATTTCTGCGGCTGATGCTGCGACCTCTGTAGTGGATGACTTTGACGATAACGGTGTGGATCTCATCTTCTACCACGCGCGAACTGAGACGCTCTATATGCTCCAGGCTAAGCTAAAAAAGTCGGAGCAATTTACGCAGGACGAGGCGTTGGCCTTCTGCCAAGGAATTCGCAAGATTCTAAAACAGGACTTCACAGGCTTTAACCAGCACGTATTGAACCGGTCTGTCGAGATCGAAGATGCGCTCGATACGTGCACACGCATTCAGCTGGTTGTCGCTCACGTGGGTTCGGGCGTTAGTGCTCATGCCAAAGCTGCGCTCGAGGAGCTCATCTCAAACGAACGAGATGGCGAGGAAAGGCTGAGAAGTTTTATAGACTATGACGCGCAACGCGTGATGGCCGACCTCCAGGCCGGACAGGCGTACAAGCCAGTGCACGCCAGCCTCGATGTATATAGGTGCGCCGGTCTTCAGGAGCCCCGTGTTACTTACTTCGGCCTTGTGAAATTGGCTGATTTAGTAAAGCTGCATCAGGTTCATGGGAAAGCGCTCTATGAAAAGAACATCCGCACTTTCCTTGGCCATGAGACGCCCGTAAACGCCTCTATACAAAAGACGCTTGCAGCAACGCCAGAAGATTTTTTTTATCTGAACAATGGTGTTACCGCCCTTTGCCAAGAAATCAACCCAAAGTCGACCAAGGGAATTCGCAAGCGGCTGCAAATACGAGGCCTTTCAGTCATCAACGGTGCGCAAACGATAGCCTCGGCGGCCGCGCTCGTGGCAGCCGAGCAGAATGCAGACATCGCTCCTGCGAAGGTGTCAATTACCCTTATCAAAGCCAGCACGGACGGGGAGTTCGGTAAACTGGTTACCAGAGCACGAAACCACCAGAACGTCGTGTCGTTGGCTGATTTTGCGGCCCTTGATGACGAGCAGGAACGATTGCGTCGTGACATCGCATACCTGAGTATACATTACGTATACAAACCAGAAGCCACGGAAGACTCGAAGGATCCGAATAGGATTCGACTCGAAGAAGCCGCCCATGGTCTGGCGCTACTTCAAACTGACCCGCGATTTGTAGTTTGGTTGAAAAGGGAGCCGGGTCAACTATTGGACACGGGTGCGCCTCAGTACCGTTCTCTTTTCGATCAGGGACTTACTGCATTTGCGAGGACTCGGAGAAGTCGTACCACGCGCAGCACCGCGTGACCGACCACGACCTCTTCGACAACCGCCTCATCTTCGGCGACAACCTGCTCGCCCTAAAGGCGCTGGAACAGGAGTTCGCCGGCAAGATCAAATGCATCTACATCGATCCGCCGTACAACACCGGCAGCGCGTTCGAGCATTACGATGATGGCGTCGAGCACTCACTGTGGCTCTCGTTAATGCGGGACCGTCTCGACTTGTTGCGGCGCCTGCTTCGTGACGATGGTTCCATTTGGATCAGCATCGATGACAATGAGGTGGCCTACCTACGTGTGCTGATGGATGAGGTGTTTGGCCGAAGTGGTTTTGTCGCTTGCAACGTCTGGCAAAAACGATACTCACGAGAAAATCGCGAAGCCATAGGGGACGCACACGAATACGTGCTCGTGTACGCAAAGGAACCCGGAAGGTTCAAGGAGGCGCGGAACCTTCTTCCGTTGCAAGAGAAGCAGCGCAAAGTGTACAGCAACCCTAACAACGATAAACGAGGTCCTTGGCAATCTGTATCTCTGCTAGCGCAAGGATACCGGCCCAACCAAATGTACGAGATCGTTTCGCCATCGGGCCGGCACCATGTGCCTCCACCTGGCAACTGTTGGAAGATCATTCGAGAGGAGTTCGACAAACTGGTTGCGGACGATCGCGTGTATTTCGGTAAGGACGGCAACGGCGTGCCACGTAGGATGCACTTCCTTCGAGATGCGCTGGGTTTGGTGCCTTGGACGTGGTGGCCGCATGAAGACGTTGGGCACACGGGTGAGGCAAAAAACGAGGCGAATGCGTTGTTCGGCGCAGAGGTCAGCTTCGGAACTCCAAAACCGGAACGACTCCTGCGTCAGGTCTTGGCGATTGCCACGAGCCACGGGGAGTGGGTCCTCGATTCTTTTGCTGGCTCGGGTACAACAGGTGCCGTGGCCCAGAAGATGGGGCGCCGCTGGATCATGGTCGAACTGGGCGAGCATTGCCACACGCACATCATTCCGCGGCTCAAGAAGGTCATCGACGGTTCGGACCTCGGCGGAATCACTCAGGCCGTCGACTGGAAGGGCGGCGGCGGCTTCCGGTACTTCCATCTCGCCCCGTCACTGCTGGAGAAGGACAAGTGGGGCAACTGGGTCATCAACAAGCAATACAAGCCGGAAATGCTGGCCGAGGCGGTCTGCAAGCTTGAAGGCTTTGTATACGCGCCGAGCGACACCGTGTAC
>JBOHWJ010000198.1:0-5872 GCA_050736495.1 Binataceae bacterium (SeqCode)
GGCCTGGAGTTTGCGATGCTCGTCGTATTGGAGCAGGTGCCAATCGAGGCTCTCGTCGTGATTCCATTCACGCCATTGTCCGAACTCATTGCCCATGAAGAGCATCTTCTTGCCCGGCCGCGCCCACATATAGCCGTAGAGCGCACGCAGATTGGCGAACTGCTGCCAGCGATCGCCCGGCATCTTCGACAGCATTGAGGCCTTGCCATGCACGACCTCGTCATGTGAAAGCGGCAGGATGAAGTTCTCAGTCCATGCGTAAATGAAACCGAAGGTGATGTCGCGATGGTGATAGCGCCGGTGGATCGGATCCTTGGAGAAATACTCGAGCGTATCGTGCATCCAGCCCATGTCCCACTTGAAGCCGAAGCCCAGTCCGCCCACGTAAGTCGGCCGGCTTACCGCCGCCCATGAGGTGGACTCTTCGGCGATGGTCAGCGTGCCCGGATAACGCCCGTAGGCGGATTCGTTGAGCGCTTTGATAAAGGACACCGCGTCAAGGTTCTCGCGGCCGCCGAAGACGTTGGGAATCCATTCGCCTTCATTGCGCGCATAGTCGAGATAAAGCATCGAGGCGACCGCGTCTACCCGCAAACCATCGGCGTGGTACTGGCCGAGCCAGAACAGCGCACTGGCGATGAGGAAGTTGCGCACTTCGTTGCGGCCGTAATTGAAAATGTAGGTATCCCATTCCGGATGGCGCCCGAGGCGGCGGTCCAGATGCTCGTAGAGCGCGGTGCCGTCGAAGCGGCCGAGGCTGAAGGCGTCGGTCGGGAAATGCGCCGGCACCCAGTCGAGCAGCACGCCGATACCACGCTGATGAAGGTAGTCGACGAGGAAGCGGAAATCGTCGGGAGCGCCGTAACGCGCGGTCGGCGCGAAATAGCCCGTCACCTGGTAGCCCCACGAACCGGTGAACGGATGTTCCATCACGGGCAGCAATTCAATGTGGGTAAAGCCCATCTCGCTAACGTAGTCGGCGAGCAACGGTGCCAGTTCGCGATAGCTGAGCGTGCCGTTATCCCGCTCCGGCACGCGCCGCCAGGAGCCTAGATGAACCTCGTAAATCGCCAGCGGTGAGCGCAGCGCGTCGCGATTACGCCGCTCCTCCATCCAGGCGGAGTCCTCGAAACGGTACTCCGATTTGTGCACGATCGAGGCGGTCGCAGGTGGCGCTTCAGTCGCAAACGCGAACGGGTCGGCCTTCAGCACCAGCTGGCCGTCCCAGGTGCGAATTTCGAACTTGTATTTGACGCCGGGTTCCAACTCCGGGATGAACAGTTCCCAGATACCCGAAGAGCCAAGCGTGCGCATCATGTGCGGGCGGCCGTCCCAGTTGTTGAAGTCGCCGACCACGCTGACGCCGCGGGCGTTGGGCGCCCATACCGCAAAGGCGACGCCGGCAACGCCGTTGAGTTCGAGCATATGCGCGCCGAGCTTCTCCCATGCCCGCTCATGGCGGCCCTGATTCCACAGATGGAGGTCGAGATCGCCCAGCGTAGGCGGAAAGGCGTAGGGATCATGTGTCGTGACGACGTCGCCATTGCCATATTGCACGCGCAACTGGTACGGAAACGTCTCGCGGCGATCGCGCAGCGCGACCTCGAACAGACCGGCCTCATGACATTCGCCCATGCGCCACGGATGCGATCCTTCGACCAGCACCGAAACGTGGCGCGCCCCCGGCCGAAACGCGCGCACCACCATGCCACCGGGGCCAGGGTGAACGCCGAGAATCGAATGCGGATCGGAATGCTCCAGTTTGATCAGCCGTTCCACGTCGGCGGGCGCCAGCGCGATATTGTCCATACTACATGCCTCGATTGCCGTCGCCGGCGCCGATTATCTGCTCGATCCCATGCAATGGAATCCGAATCCAGCCGGGCCGGTTATTCAGTTCGTAGCCAAGTTCGTAGACCGCTTTTTCCAGTACGAACGCGTCGAGCAGTATCTTGAGCTCGGCGCGGTCGGCCGGAACAAAGGAAGCGTGCGCGGCCGTCTCGAAGTAACCCTTCAAGAAGGCCCACGACGACCACATCTGCCAGAGCAGCGCCCACGGTTCCATCGCGGCGAAATCGCGTTTGCCGAGCGCGCCACTGTGCGTCTCCTCCATCAGCGCCCCGAAGGCCGCGTAGTGAAATGATCGCAGCATCCCGGCAAGATCACTCACGGCCGAGCGTTTGCGGCGGCGATCGCTCAGAGGCCGCGCGGGTTCGCCCTCGAAATCGATGATCATGAAATCTTTGCCGGTGTGCAGCACCTGACCGAGATGCAAATCGCCATGGCAACGCAGGCGCGCGACGGTCAACCGTTGCTTCAGAAAGAAATCGAAACGTTCGCCGAGCCGATCCTGGTGCGCCATCAGGCGCGCCGCCAACGGCTTCATTTCTTCGGACAGATCGGGCTCACGATTGCGCAGCGTGCGTAAGGTCTGTCCCGTCAGATTGCGCATCGATTGGTACAGCGAGCGCTGATAGAACGACGAATACGGCTCCGGCGCGAACGCCGGGTCCTGCGTATCCGACGCCAGCGCCAGATGCATCTCGGCGGTGCGCCGCCCGATCAGCCGCGCCGCCCCGATATAGGCGCCGATCATGTCGGCGGCCGCCTGCTCGGGGCCGTCCTGGTCCAACAGCGCCGTCAGTGACACGTCCGGCGGCGCAATCATCTGAGCACGCGTGGCCGCACGTTCGAAATAACGGTTCAGCTCACGGCGCGTATAGGCCCAAGCGTCGCCCTGGTTGGGCACAAAGGCATGCAGCACCGCGAGCGTGCGCGGCTCGGCCCGTCCGACGCGATAGTCGAGCCATCCGGCCAGCGGCGGCGCGTGTCTGAAGCCGGTGCGCTCGGTCAGAAAGCGGCCGACTTCGAGGTCCGGACTCACGCCGGTTTCAACCCGGCGGAACAGCTTCAAAATCAGGCTCTCGCCGTACGCGATCGATGAGTTGGTCTGCTCGACTTTGAGCACGCGCGGATCGCCTGGACGGTTGGCATTGCCGCGCAATGCGCGGAATTCCTGGGTGATCGAGCCGGTAAGCTCGCCGACCGCGCCGCGCAGCCGCCGCCGCCGTTCCATCGCCTCGAGCAATGCGTTGGCGAAACCGGCATCGGCGGTCGCGTCATAGAGCAAGCCGTCCGCCTTCCCGTTGCGCCCGTGTATATGGAGTTCCGCGAGGATCGATTGCGCCGCGTGCGTGCGCACGTGATGCATCTGATGGCTCTCCGCCACCGCAAGCGGCAGCGCATAGCTTTCGGCCTCGCGGTCGCTGGACTCGACTTCGACCAGCGTCAGGTAGGCGCCTCCGCTCTCTTCGGCGACCGGGATGGCATCGATGACGCGCACGCCTTTGACGCGCGCGGCCTTGTTACGATACCAGCGGCACTGCGGCAGGTACGCTGGCAAAATACGCTCAAGGCGCTCGCGCTCCTCGCTGCGGATGAAGCGATCCCAACTCTCACCCACTTCGATTCGCGCAATCGTTCCGGTGGCCACGGCCGCCGTCAGTTGATGGCCCCCGCGTGGATTCTCAATCGAGAACCAGTCGAACATGTGCGGGCCGAGCGTCAGCCGATAATGCTGCTCATCGATAATCGGAAACTCCGTGTGGCCGAACAACTCGACCGGCACCATGCCCTGGAAACGCGACAGATCGAGCTCAACGTACTGCACGAAGCGCGACAGGTTGGCGACCACCAGGACGCGCTCGTCCTCGTAACAACGGATGAACGCGAGCACGCGCGAATTCTCCGGCGTCAGGAACTCCATCGTGCCGCGCCCGAAGGCCTTGAACTGCTTACGCATCGCAATCAGCCGCCTGACCCACCACAGCAGCGAATGACGGTTGCGCTCCTGCGCCTCCACGTTGACGGTCTGGTAGTGGTACTCATGGTCGATGATGACGGGCAGGATTAGGCGCTGCGAATCGGCGCGCGAGAAGCCGGCGTTGCGGTCGCCGCTCCATTGCATCGGCGTACGCACGCCATCGCGATCGCCCAGGTAGACATTGTCACCCATCCCGATCTCGTCGCCGTAATAGATGACCGGCGTGCCCGGCAGCGAGAATAAAAGTCCGTTGACCAGTTCGATGGAGCGGCGATTGTTGCCAAGCAGCGGCGCCAGCCGGCGCCGAATTCCGAGATTGATACGCATGCGTGATTCCTGCGCGTAGGCGCGATACATGTAGTCGCGCTCCTCGTCGGTCACCATCTCGAGCGTAAGCTCGTCATGGTTGCGCAGGAACAGCGCCCACTGGCAGGTCTCGTCAATCGCCGGCGTTTGCGCCCAGATGTCGGTTATCGGAAAGCGATCCTCCATCCGCACCGCCATGACAATCCGCGGCATCAACGGGAAATGGAACGCCATGTGGCATTCCTTGCCTTCGGCCAGATACGAGACCGCGTCCTCGGGCCACTGGTTGGCTTCCGCCAGGAGCATCCGGTTGCGAAACTTGCTGTCAACATGGCGGCGCAGCTCGCGCAGATAGGTATGCGTCTCCGCCAGGTTCTCGCAATCCGTGCCCTCGCGTTCATAGAGGTAAGGCACCGCGTCCAGGCGCATCCCGTCGACGCCCATCCCGAACCAGAAATCGACCACGCGCAACAAAGCCTTGCGCACTTCAGGATTGTCGAAATTCAAATCCGGCTGATGCGAATAGAAGCGGTGCCAATAGTAGGCCTTGGCCACCGTATCCCACGACCAGTTCGATGGCTCGAAGTCCTGGAAGATTATGCGCGCGCCCTTGTAACGCTCAGCGTTGTCGCTCCACACGTAAAAGTCGCGCGCCGGATCGTCCTTGGCCGCGCGCCGCGCGCGCTGAAACCATGGGTGCTGATCCGAAGTATGGTTGATTACGAGCTCGGTCACGATCCTGAGACCGCGCGCATGCGCCTCGCGCAGCAGGAGCTTGAAATCGCGCAGTTCGCCGCAATCCTGATGCACGTCCATGTAGTCGGAGATGTCGTAGCCATCATCGCGCAGCGGCGACGGATAAAACGGCAGCAGCCAAATCGTCGTCACGCCCAGTTCCTGCAGGTACTCGAGCTTCTCGGCAAGACCCTTGAAGTCGCCGATGCCGTCGCCGGTGCCGTCGTAAAACGAACGCACGCGCGCTTCGTAAAAGATCGCGTCCTTGTACCATAGCGAATCGCCGGGAAGATTAGCGTTCGCTTTCATTGTGACTGCCCGCTTGGCATCATTGTGGCTTCTCCACGCGAAGGATGTGGGCGGGCGCGACCAACGGATCAAGCCGCACGTAATTGCGATCCGACCAGGTATAAACCGCGCCGGTCAAAAGGTCCGTCACGCGAAAGCTCTGCCCCGGCGCTACGCCAATCGCATCAGGCGGCACGGTGACGGTGCAGTCGTGCCACATGAACGGATCGAGATTGACGGCCACCAGCAGCGCGTTGCCGCGGTCCGCGGTCGTCTTCGCATAGAACAACATCTGATCGTTGTCGGCGGGAAGAAAGCGCAGGTTGGTCAATTCCTGAAAGGCGGGATTTTCGCGCCGAATGGAATTGACCGCCGCGATCAACGGCTTGATATTGCGCGGAGCGTCCCAATCGCGTGTGCGGATCTCATATTTCTCCGAGTTCAAGTACTCCTCGGTCCCTGGCACCGGCTGGTTCTCGCACAGCTCGAAGCCGCTGTAGATGCCGTAAGAGGGCGACAACGTGGCGGCCAGTATCAGCCGCAGCCTGAATGCCGCCGGACCGCCCTTTTGCAGCACGTCGGTCAGAATGTCGGGCGTGTTGGTGAAGAAGTTCGGCCTGAAATACTCACTCATTTCAGTTTGCGTGAGTTCGGTCAGATACTCCGTCAATTCGGCTTTAGTGTTGCGCCAGGTGAAATAGGTATACGACTGCGAAAAAC
>JBOHWJ010000199.1:0-8718 GCA_050736495.1 Binataceae bacterium (SeqCode)
TCGTAATCCTCCGGAAATAGCGCGCCCGCCGTGCCCACGTCCATCTGCGCGAGAATCTTCCTCCCACCCAGTACGGTGGCGTCGAACTCGGGAACGTTGCCGTTGAAACCGAAGCGGCCGTCATCGGGCGTGGTGTCCGATCCCGAACCGGCGCATCGCGCAGCCGCCGACAGTTGTTCGGCGCGCCTGAGCGCAGGCTTGAAAACGAAAATGTCCTGCGCCTTGGTCAGATCGGCATAGCCAATGGTGAGGGTCGCGGTGTACTTGGCCTGCTCGGGCTCCTCAGTCATCGCCCAGGTTGTGTAGAACTTGCCCTCGCCACCAGGAATCGTGGCGGGGACGCCGGGGTCGGTATTGAAGGACAGTTGCCGATAGACCCACAACGATTTGGCGCAATTGATGCTGCTGTAGGAATCCTGCGTGCAGAAAAAGCCGAGATTGTCGGGCGTATTGACGACCAGGTGCGGGATGTAGCGATACCAGAAGTCGGCGAGAATCTTCCATCCCTTGTCCGGCTCGGTGGGAGTGGGAAACGGCTCGCCACCGCTGTAGCCGCTGATTGTGCGGCCGCCATCGGGCAGAGCAACGATTTTGACTTGGCCGGCATGTTTCTCGGTTGCCGCGAGATAGTCCTCGGGCAGTGGATTGAGCACGGTGGGCCCGACCACCATCTCCACGTCGGGCGGCATCTTCCAGAAATAACGTCCCTCGAACAGCGCGACCATCCCGTCCGGCATGAACTGCCGGAACTGACGCCAATTTTGCATCGTGATGACCGTGCCGGGGGTAATCGTCGCGCTGGCGCTAGCCGACGCCGCCGCGGTGTCAGTGGATGCGGCGTTATCGGCGGCGTTGCCGGCAGTGGGCTGCGAGATCACGAAAACCAATACGGCAAATGCGAGCAGCGCGGACATCGCGCATGTGCGAAATGGTCGCTCAGGTTTCATGTTCTACCTCTCCAACCTAATGAATGCTCCACGCGGGACTTTGCTTGCAAAGCCGTTCACGGTCTATGGTTGCGGGTTCGGCGCGCTTGAAGCTGAGCGGCGCCTGGAGCAAAACAAAAAAGGCGGCCGAGCGGATACGGCCGCCTGATCAGATTGGAGTAATGTAACCGCTGCTACTTGCTGACGGTCGAGCCTCCCTTGGCGTTGCTCGCAGCCGGCCGTTGCGCGTGATCGGCGGGCGTTTTCGCCGCCAGATATTGTAGCGCCTGACCTAGGTCAAGCTCGGCGTACTTCGGATTTGCGTAGAGCGAGTTGAGCTTTTTCACTGCTTCATCCGGCGTGAGCTCAGAGGTGGAGAGCTGGCGTGCAAGCTCCCGGATGATTTTGTTCGCGCCTCTCCAGTGGAAGAGGTCCGCCGCCGCGGTTAGATAGTCGAGTTTGCCGACACTCACCTGCATGGCGTCGCCGTAACCGTTGATATATCCGGTCTTGGCGGAATTGTTGAGTTTGTTCCAGAAAGTCCCGTTGTGTTCGACGGTTGGCGTAGCGAAAACCAGAGCGCAGGACATAAGAAATCCGAGCACCACGCCCGCAATGAACTTTTTCATCTAAGTCACGCCCCTCCGGCGTCATCCTCATCAGCCTAATTCTGTATCAGAGAACACGAAAGGTTTAAATAGTATGTTAGCCTGCTTGTTTAGGAATGAGCGTGCGGATGGACCGAGGTTCATCGGGCGGTTGACCAGCCTGGGAGATGCCGTGCGGCTTCGCGGACGCGCCGATACGGCATTGAACCGGCGCGACCCTCGATGCCATCATTAGTGGGAACGCACCCGCCGTGCGTTGACGCCGCGATGTCAATTTACGACGAAGTTCTGCACTTCATTCGAAGCCCGTGGCGCCCTTCTTTCGAGCAACTGGCACTGGCCGTTTTTCACTATCAGTTCGAGCATGTGCCGCCCTATCGGCAATATTGCCTCGACTGCGGTGTCAAGGCCGAAAAGGTGAAGTACTTGGCCGAAATCCCGCCGGTCAGCACGCTCGCGTTCAAGTATGCCAAGCTGGCAAGCCGGGCCGAACCGGTAACACCGGCCGCGTGTTTATTCCTGACCAGCGGGACCACTATCGGGCGCAACCAACGCGGTCGCCACTTGGTATTGCGGCCGGAGATCTATCGCGCCTCCGCGACTGGCCACCTGAAGGCGATGCTCTTCCCCGATGGACGGCGTACCGCAATGCTGGCGCTCCATCCCACCGCCGATCGCATGCCCGAGTCCTCGCTCTCGCGGATGATAAGCTGGTGTATCGAGGAATTTGGCACCGGCGAAGCCTTTTGCGCGGCGACCCGCCAGGGCGTCGACACGATGGCCGCAATGGAATTCATGCGCGCGGACGCGTGCCGGACGCATCCGCTATCGCTGCTCGGCACCACGGCGTCGTTCGCCGCTCTGTTCGCGCAAATCCGCGCTCAAATCGATGCCCACGACGCGCCAATCCGGCTGGCCGGCGGCTCACGCCTGATGGATACGGGAGGTGCCAAAGGACAGACAATACCGCTTACTCCGCATCAGGTCGCGGCCATGGCTGAGGAACTGTTGGGCATAGCGGCACCGCTGGTTATCAACGAATACGGAATGACCGAAATGTGCTCGCAGTTGTATGATGCGACCAGCTTCAATTCCGCCACCGATGCGCCGCCGGGTTTCAGGATGAAGGCCGCGCCGCCCTGGCTGCGTGCGGTCGCGGTCGACCCGGTGAACCTGGCGCCGGTCGCGGACGGGTGTGTCGGGATGCTTTCGTATTTCGACCTCGCCAATGTCGGATCGGTCTCGGCGCTGCTCACCGAAGACTTCGGCATGGTCCAAGGCGGCGCAGTCGCGATTATCGGGCGGGCGGCGGCGGGTGATCCGCGCGGATGCGCGCTCGCGATCGAGCAATTCGCCGCACATCGAAGCGCGTCCGCATGATGGGCGTGGAAAAGTCCAATGCGTTGCTCATCGACGCGGCGGCGCGGCGGTTGCTCGACGCCGCGCGAGCTTGGCTGGCGCCGACGGAAATCGCCGCGGTGATCGGCGCGGTATGTGAGCGCTGGCACGATCGCGGCTTTGCGCCGCGGCGCGAGACCGTCGCGCGAATCGCGTCCGCATGGAGCTATAGCGAGGCGCTGCTCGACGAGTCGTTGGACGCACTGCTCGCACCGTTCAGCCGCGACACCGTCGAAGCGTTTGTGCGCGATAGCGCGTACCGCCGCGGGGGTCAGCACCGACATGAGTTGGTTGGCTTCATCATGCCCGGCAATGTTCCCGGCGCGGGCCTGCATGAGGTGGTGATCGCGCTCGTCAGCGGCGCTTCGTTGCTAATCAAAACAGCTTCGGCGGAGCCAATTTTTTTCGAGCGTTTCGCGCGGACGCTGCGCGAAGCCGACGCACGAGTGGGCGCGCGCATCGCGGTCTTCAACTGGAACCGCGACCGGACCGACCTTACCGCCGCGCTCAGGCGGAATTGCGCCTGGATCGCCGCGTTCGGTGACAACGAAACGATCGCAAATGCCGGCGCGAACGCCATGCCACAGCCTGAAACTCGGTCAACGGCTGTCGCACGCGCGTATCAGAATTACAACATGATCGGTTTCGGCAGCCGAATGAGCGCGGTGATGATAACGCGCGAGGGGTTCGCGGCGGCGCGAGGCGTGGAACTCGCCGATGCGGTCGCGCGTGACGTCAGTTTGTTCGAGCAGCGTGGATGCCTGTCGCCGCATCACGTTTTCGTTGAAGAAGCGGGTGTTCCCAGGGTATCGCGCGAATTTGCCGCGCAGCTCGCCACAGCCCTCGAAGTTTTCGCGCTGCGCTGCCAGCCACCGCGCTGCATCGGACTGGAGGACGCGGCCGCCGTACGGCGCATACGTGAAATCGCGCGCTGGCGCCACCTCGGCGGTCACAAGGTCGAATTATGGGAGGGCATCGGGCTTGGATGGACGGTGGTTTACGACGAATCGGCGCCGTTTCGCGCTTCGCCGGGCTATCGCACTGTAAGCGTGAGCCCCTACGTGCACAAAGAAGATTTAGAGCGGCGGCTGGAGGCGGCGGCGGGAGGTCTGGAAGCCTTGGGAGCTGCCGACCCGGTGGGGCGGTTCACGCCACTGATAGCGCGGCTCAAGGCGGACGGTCTTTCCTACGTATGCATACCCGGTATGATGCAGTCACCGCCGCTTGAATGGCGCCATGGGCGAGGGGCATTCGTCGACAGGCTGCGCGGCGAAAAATGAGCGAAACACGCGAATTTTTCTTCCAGCATCTGGCGCAAACCTCCGATTCTCCGATGGCGCTCGAAATCGTGCATGCGAGCGGCTCGTGGCTGTACTGCACCGATGGTCGCCGCTATCTCGACTTTATCGCTGGGATCGGAGTCGCCGCGCTCGGCCATGGTTATCCCGCGGTGATCGAGGCGATAGAGCGGCAGGTGCGACGCCATCTGCACGTCATGGTCTATGGCGAATATGTGATTGAGTCGCAGGCCAGACTCGCCATGCGATTGGCTAATTTGCTTCCCGCGAGCCTCAATAGAGTGTATTTCACCAACAGTGGCGCGGAGGCTATAGAGGGGGCGCTAAAGACGTCGCGCAAGTATACCGGGCGCGAGGCATTCGTCGCCTTCGACGGTGCTTACCATGGTGATACGATGGGGGCGCTGGCGTTGGCGGGTAACGAGCCGTTTCGTGCTCCATTCGGCCGTCTGCCGGGTCCGGTACGTCATCTTCGGTATGATGACTGCTCGGCGCTTGGTGCCATCGACTCTACCGTGGCCGCAGTGATAGTCGAGCCGGTGCAAGCTGAAGGGGGTGTCCGAATCCCTGGGAGGGAGTTCATAAGCGAGTTGCGCAGCCGATGTGACGGCAGTGGCGCCCTGCTCATTTTCGACGAAGTTCTGACTGGCCTCGGCCGTACGGGGAAGTTGTTCGCGCTGGAGCATTTTGGCGTCGTACCGGACCTGCTGATATTGGCGAAAGCGCTGGGCGGCGGTTTGCCGCTGGGCGCATTTTGCGGCCGCGACGAGTTGCTCGGGACACTCGCGAAAGACCCTCCGCTCGGTCATATCACGACCTTCGGCGGGCATCCCTTATCATGTGCCGCCGCGCTGGCTTCCCTCGACACCATCGTCAGTCAACGCCTTTGGCAACGGGCCGAAGCGATGGGCAAGATCCTGCGCGATCAACTTTCGCGGTTAATCGGGCAGGAAATCAGCGAGGTCCGCGGAATCGGCCTGCTGATCGGAATTGAGTTCAACGAAGCAGCGCTGGCGCGCCGCTTCGTCGCTGAGACCATCGCGCGCGGGGTGGTGATCAACTGGACACTCAACGCCGGCCGCGTGGTGCGACTGGCACCGCCGCTCACGGTCGGCGTCGACGAGATTGAATTCGCCCTGGAAGCGATGCGCTCGGCGCTCGCGGCAATCCGGGCTTAGGGCGCGAACTCGCAAAGGTAGGCCATCGGTGGGGGCTAGCGCAAGAAAGGCACCTGACGAGGGAAATCCCGCTCAGCGACGGGCTATCGCACCGGCTCAGCGCGACACCGTAAACGCGCGTCGCGTGGTTGCCGATTTCGACGACAACACCGAAGCCATCGACATTCTGAAAAAATCCGGCCCGATCGGCATCTTTTTTCTGCTCGCCTACATCCTGGTCGACTCGCACAACCATGTCGCCGGCACCGGCGGACCGCTTATTGTCACACCCTATCATTGGGCCGCGCTCACCACGGTCCTGTTGTTCTTCGGCCTCACCTGGCTGTCAAGCTTCCAGCGCCATTGGCGGGTGTTCTCGCTGCTGTGCTGTATCGTAATGATGTTGCTGGTGGTGCGGATCAGCGCCATCACCCACGACGACGCGACGCGCTACATCACTATCGTCCTGTGTCCGTTCGCGACGGCGGCATTCGTCATCTGGGGATGGCGTTGGCAGGCTTCGCTGAACGTCGCCTGTTTTTTGATCTACGTCATTTCGCAGTTATTCGCGCCGATCGGCCCGCGCTTCGAGAGTCATGCGCTGCTGGGGCTGATAGCGGCGCTTACGCTGTCGCAGTTCACGGCGGTCTTTCTCGATCGTTACCGGCGCCGGCTGAGGGCACAGCTCGTCCAACTGGCCGACGCCGCGATCTTCCGCGAAGCGCAGATCGCAACGATGACGCACGATATCCGCAATCCGCTGGCCACGCTGGTCGGCCTGGTCACGCTTCTGGTCGAGGACGAACTCCACGAGAAAGAACGCAGCAATCTGCTGGCGCGCGTGTGGTCGACCACCACCTCGATGGATCTGCTGGTCAAAAACGTTCTCGACCTCTACCTGCTCGACGAGCAGCGGCTGCGTCCGAACTGGCGCGTTATCGACGCCAACGCGGTAGTGGCCGAAACCGCGGACCATTGTGGAATCGAAGCCCGGCTCAAGGGTCTCAAGCTGCGGCTGGAGCTGGGCGGTTTACCGCGCGCGAGTCTCGATCCGCTTCATCTTGAGCGAATCGTCGCCAACCTGCTGACCAGCGCGATTCGGCGTACGCCCGCCGGCGAAGTACGCCTGCGCACCACGCAGCGCGGCGACTGGATCACGCTCGAGGTGAGCGATACCGGCCCTGAGGCGACCCCAATGGAGATCGATCAGATCTTCGAGCGTCCCAATCTCGCGGTCGACGGCGCGCGCTCCTCGGCGCTCGGCCGCTATATCGCATGCGCGCTGGTCGAGGCCGATGGCGGGCGTATTCGAGCGCGCACGGGCGAGGGCTGGGGATTGCATCTGGAGGTTGAGATGCCAGTGTCACAGCCGGGGCATACGTTGACTTGATACCGTCAGCCTTCTGGCGACGTGTCGGCGCGGCTGGAGCCGATCAACTAAATTAGGCAAAAATACACGGCTCATCATCGGTTTCAACTGTGCGAGCCGAACCATAAGCTGGTTCCCCCGACACGCCTCCAGGTCGAAGAGGAGCGCAAGATGGAAGTCAAACACGCATCCAAATCCGCCGCTATTCGCGCCCGTCTGAGCCATCCGATCATCGACTCCGATGGCCATCAGGTCGAACCGCATCCGATCTTTTTTGACTACCTCAATTCGGTCGGCGGACCGTCGATCGCCGAACGCTTCAAGAGCGCCTTTTACGATACCGTGATGGATCCGCGCTGGGGTTCGTTTTCGCCGCTGGAACGCCACGAGCGGCGGAGCTTGCGCCCGACTTGGCGTGCGGTTCCCGCGCGCAACACCACCGACCTTGCGACCACGATGCTGCCGCGGTTGTTCCACGACCGTCTCGATGAACTGGGACTGGATTTTTCGGTCGTCTACCCTACCCTCGGTCTGCTCGCGGTCAACATCGTCGATGAGGAGTTGCGGCGAGCGGTCGCGCGCGCGCTCAACCGGATGAAGGCGGACACCTTCAGCGGGCTGGAAGACCGCCTCGCGCCAGTCGCGACCATCCCGATGCATACGCCGGAGGAGGCCATCGACGAGCTCGAATACGCGGTACGCGAACTCGGCTTCAAGGCGATCATGATGGCGAGCCACGTGAGCCGGCCTATCGCCGCCGCCGCGCGCATCTCGTCCGAGGCCGCACGCTATGCTCTCTGGCTCGACACCTTCGGCCTCGACAGCGAATACGACTACGATCCGGTATGGGCGAAATGCCTTGAGCTTGGTGTGTCGCCGACCTTTCATTCGGTCGGCTACGGATGGGGCAGCCGGCGATCGCCCACCAATTACATTCACAATCATCTCGGCAACTTCGCGGCCAGCGCCGACGCCGTTTGCCGCGGCCTCCTTATGGGCGGAGTCCCGAAACGCTTCCCCACGCTCAAGTTCGCCTTCATGGAGGGCGGTGTGGCGTGGGCGCGCAATCTCTACTGCGATCTGATTTCGCATTGGTACAAACGCAACCGTGAGGCGCTGGAAAATTACAACGCCGATCATATCAACCGCATCCAGTTCGAGGAGCTGGTGCGCCGCTACGGCGGCAAGGCCTCCGATCGCGCCGGCGAGATAGCGCAACAGCAGCAGGCCTTCATGCATCGCGGCGAGGACCCCGCGCTGCTCGATGAATGGGCGCCGAGCGGAATCCGCGGCGCCGAAGACATCCGCGACATATTTACCGGCCAGTTCTACTTCGGATGCGAAGGCGACGACCCGCTCAACGCGCTCGCCTTCGACGCCAAGGGTTCGCCGTTTGGCGCGCGGCTCTATGCGCTTTACGGTTCCGACCTCGGTCATTGGGACGTGCCCGACATGGCGGAGGCGGCCGAGGAAGCCTGCGAGCTGGTCGAGCATGGAGTTATTGGAGCGAACGATCTGCGCGACATGGTGTTCGTCAACGCGGCCAAGTTCTGGACTGCCGGCAACGCGAATTTCTTCAAGGGCACCGCAGTCGAAGCCGACGTCAACAAATTGTTGCGCTAATAAACAAGCGAGAGGCGCTGTCGTGCGTTCTCTTATTGAAACATGACAGTCTTCTGCAAAAGTCGGCCGTCACATGCGTGCCCGCAAGAGGTTGATGGACTGAAAGAGAACCAGACGGAGGGAGAAACCGATGGAAGCAACGAATTCCATTCTCCGAGAGATGACGATTGATGCGGAACCCGCCACGGTCTTTGCGTTCTTTACCGATCCTGAACGGCTTATTCGCTGGGTTGGGGTCTCTGCCAAGCTGGAGCCGAAGCCCGGCGGGCTGTTGCTGATCGACGTCCAGAATGGCTTCACGGCTCGCGGCGAGTTCAGAGAAGTTGTGCCGGTCTCACG
>JBOHWJ010000200.1:0-3960 GCA_050736495.1 Binataceae bacterium (SeqCode)
GATTTCGGTCACTTCCGCCGGCAGCATGAAGGAGCATATCGCGCCCGGCGATCTACTGGTGGTCAGCCAGTTCGTCGATCATACTTACAAACGGCCGACGACCTTTTTCGGCGACGGCATCGTCGCCC
This sequence comes from Binataceae bacterium (SeqCode), assembly GCA_050736495.1. Classification (GTDB taxonomy): domain Bacteria; phylum Desulfobacterota; class Binatia; order Binatales; family Binataceae; genus JBOHWJ01. The sequence continues at coordinate 129 of JBOHWJ010000200.1, forward strand.
ACGTCTCTCTTGCCGACCCGGTGTGCCTGGACTTGAGCCGCGATCTGGCGCGGGCCGGCCGCGAGGCGGGCGCCAGAATTCATGAAGGCGGTATCTACTTCTGCGTTGAGGGGCCGCAGTTTTCGACCCGTGCCGAATCAAACATCTATCGTAGTTGGGGCGTCGATGTTATCAGCATGACCGCGATGCAGGAGGCACGCCTCGCGCGCGAGGCCGAGTTGTGTTATGCGGCGCTGGCGCTGGTGACCGACTACGACTGTTGGCATCAGAGCGTCGCCGCGGTCGATATCCGGGAAATTTTGCGCGTGATGAAGCTCAACGTCGAACTGGCGCGGAAAGCCGTGGTGGGCGTTGCCCAGGCGCTGGCAAATCGCTCGCGCGCATGCGGCTGCGGAAGCTCACTCAAGGACGCGATTATCACCGATCGATCAGCGATTCCTCCTGAAGTCATCGCCAGATTGAGTCCGCTGATCGGCAAGTACGTAAAATAGCAAGTCAACCGCATTGCCGGGTTTTTGCGGGCCCGGCGAATCGGGTGCGAGCAGGCAATATGAGTATTGTTGTAGTCGGCACGGTCGCATACGACACGGTCGAAACGCCGCACGGCGGCGTCACCGAGGTGCTGGGCGGATCGGCGGCTTTTTTTGCGCTCGCGGCGCGGTTTTTCGCGCCCGTAAGCGTGGTGGCGGTGGTCGGCAGCGACTTCAAGCCTGAGCATGAACGGCTTTTCGCCGAGCGCAATATCGACTTGCGTGGATTAGCCAGGCTCGAAGGGCCAACCTTCCGCTGGCGCGGGCGTTACCATGAGGACATGAATATCCGCGACACGCTGGAGCTTCACCTGAATGTGTTCGCCGACTTCATGCCCGACCTGCTGCCCGACCAGCGCCGCTCGGACTACGTTTTTCTCGGCAACATCTCGCCAGGATTGCAGCAGCACGTGCTGTCGCAGGTACTGAGCCCGAAAATTGTCGCCGCCGACACCATGAACCATTGGATCGAGAACGAACGGGAGTCGCTGATAAAGATGCTGCCGCGGCTCGACATTCTGACGGTCAACGATGAGGAGGCGCGGCTTTTGAGCGGCGAGCACAACCTGGTCAAGGCCGGCCGTGCGATCATGAAAATGGGGCCTGATACCGTGCTGGTGAAGCGGGGCGAATATGGCGTATTGCTGTTTCGCAACGATTCTCTGTTCGCGGTGCCGGCCTATCCGCTGGAAGAGGTGATTGATCCGACCGGTGCGGGCGATACTTTCGCCGGCGCCTTTATGGGTTACTTAGCGCGCCAGGGCCGCGCGACCGATGCGGCGATCCGAAGCGCGGTGGTTTACGGCAGTGTGATGGGATCGTTTGTGGTCGAGCAGTTTTCCGTCGACCGCCTCGCTCCGCTCACGTGGGATGAAATCGACGCGCGTTATCGCGCGTTTATCGAGCTGACCGATTCGCAGCATCCCCGATGGACCTCTCCGTAGTCGTTCCGTTCTTCAATGAACGGGACAACCTGGGTCCGTTACACCGGGAGCTCGCCCAGGTGCTGGGCACGCTTAACCAGTCCTACGAGATGCTGTTCATCGACGACGGCAGCACTGATGGCGGTGTCGATGTGCTGCGCACAATCCGCGCCGCCGATTCGCATGTGCGGGTGATACGTCTCGCGCGTAACTCGGGCCAGACGGCGGCGCTCGCTTGCGGGCTAAGATGCGCCGCCGGCAAGGTGGTGGTTGCCATCGACGGCGACGGCGAAAACGACCCCGCAGACATCCCGCGGCTGCTCGCAAAAGTCGATGAGAACTACGACCTCGTGAGCGGGTGGCGCACGGCGCGATGGCGGAACGCGCGCTTCTCACGGCGGATACCATCGGTCGCGGCCAATGCGCTTATCTCGAAGATGACCGGCATCAAACTGCATGATTACGGCTGCACGCTCAAGGCCTACCGGCACGAGTTGGCCCAAAGCCTGATGCTATACGGCGAGATGCACCGGTTCGTGCCAGCGATCGCGGCGGAGCAGGGCGCCCGTATCGCGGAAATCGAGGTGAATTTTCGGCCACGCCGCTCGGGCCGTTCGAAGTACGGTCCCGGCCGCATCGTTCGTACCGTGCTCGATCTTGTGACAGTGCTGTTCCTCTCGGGCTATTCAACGCGCCCGATCCAGGCATTCGGGCTGATCGGTGTGGTGCTGGGTGGAATCGGCAGTATCTGGACTGCGATCCTGGTGTTCGAGAAGATTGTGCTGGGCCATCCGCTGGGCAACCGCCCGGCGTTGCTGCTGGCGGTGTTGCTGGTGGTTGTCGGCGTGCAATTCGTCAGTCTGGGATTGCTCGGCGAGATGCTGGCGCGGACTTATCACGAGTCGCAGAACAAACCGATCTACGTCATCAAAGAGGAGTTCTGAGATTTAGATGAACATCGCAGTCGTCGGCACTGGCTATGTTGGCCTGGTCAGCGGAACCTGTTTCGCCGAAAGCGGCAACGAAGTCGTCTGCGTGGATATCGACAGTGCGCGCATCGACCAACTCAATGCCGGCCAGCTTCCAATCTACGAGCCGGGACTTGAGGAACTGGTGCGCCGCAACGTCAAGGAAGGCCGGTTGAGTTTCACCACCGACCTGAAAAGCGCCGTTGGCCAATCGCTGGTCTCGTTCATCGCGGTGGGCACACCGATGAGCCCGTCGGGCGCGGCGGACTTGAGCGGCGTCTTCAAGGCGGCCGGCGCGGTCGCAGGGCTGGCGGTTGGATACCATGTAATCGCGATCAAGAGCACGGTCCCGGTTGGCACCAACGATCGTGTGCGCGCGCTGGTCGAGGGTGTCGCCAATCATCGGCGTATCGAGGTTTGCTCCGTGCCCGAGTTTCTCAAGGAGGGATCGGCGGTCGAGGACTTCATGCGGCCGGACCGCGTCGTCATTGGCAGCACCAGCGAACAGGCGATCGCCATCCTGCGCGAACTGCATAGCGCCTTCCTGCGCACCGACAACCCCATCCTCGTGATGCATCCGCGGTCGGCCGAACTCACCAAGTACGCCTCCAACGCGATGCTTGCGCTCAGGATTTCGTTCATTAATCAGATGGCGAACCTATGCGAGGCGGTGGGTGCCGAAATCAACGATGTGCGGCGCGGCATGGGCAGCGACAAGCGCATCGGATCGCAGTTCCTGTTCCCGGGTGTCGGCTATGGCGGTTCGTGCTTTCCCAAGGACGTGCAGGCGCTGATTCATAGCGCCGCCGAACACAAGCTCGATTTCACCCTGCTCAAGGCGACCGACGAGGTCAATCATCAACAGAAGCGCTTGCTGGCTGAACGGGTGAAGGGATTGTTCGGCGAAGATCTGAGTGGGCGCGCGTTCGCCCTCTGGGGACTCGCCTTCAAGCCCCGCACCGACGACATGCGCGAAGCACCGTCGCTGGTCGTGATTGAGGAATTGCTCGCGGCAGGTGCGCGTGTGCAGGTGCATGACCCCGAGGCGCTCGACGGCGCCCGCAAGATTTTCGGTGAGCGCGTGAGTTACCATCGCATCAATTATGAGGCGCTCAAAGGCGCCGACGCGCTGCTCATCCTGACCGAATGGAACGAGTTTCGCCATCCGAACTTCCAGCGGATAAAGACCGAACTGAAACAGCCGATAATTCTCGACGGGCGCAACCTTTACGACCCCGCGCTGATGAAAGCAATGGAGATAAAGTACTATTCGATTGGCCGGCAGCCGATCTAGCCGATGGTGCGCGGCCAATACAAAATCGCCGCGGTTGCCGGTTCATTGCCCACGCGGGACGCGCGCGGAGGCGGACGACGATGCGTATATTGGTGACCGGAGGGGCGGGCTTCATCG
>JBOHWJ010000201.1:0-3185 GCA_050736495.1 Binataceae bacterium (SeqCode)
GCCATGGGCTTGCCCTGCTCGCCGAGCCCGATGAAACCAACCGTAGTCATGCGTTGCCGTTGGTGGTGCGGTTGGTTCGCGCGATGAGCGGTGGCACGCTGCCGTCGATGCGGCCGGGGTCGAGAAAAGGCATCAGCTCTTCATGACGCGCCCACGCCAGCGAGGCCAGTTCGAGCGGATCGAGATAAATGCATTGACCGCTGCGGGTATCACGGATCATGAGACGCGGACCATTGCCCTGTTCGTCGCGCTCAACTTCAACCGACGCGAATTCACTGACTAATACCACGGCCTTAATCTCCGTATCCGCCCGCGCGGTGCCGGCTATATGAGGAACAGCATGTTGGGGAGCGCTTCGTTGTTATTGAGCAGAACCACCTTTTTGTACTTGATCTTGAACGCGCCATCGCGTGGCACAAGCTTGTAGAGACTGGTCCCCGCCCACATAAATTGCTGATGGCGATGGAGTTCGGCGAGAATGAAGTTGGCGCTGACGCTGAGTTCATCCGTCGCGCTCTCGTCCACTTCAATGTTGGATATCAGCCGCTTGAGTCGCGGCGCCTGCTCCTTGAGCCAGAGCGTCTCCTTGAGGCGCTGAATGCGATTGCGAAGTTGCCCGCGGCGATCATAGATAATCGAAACGTTGCGGGTGGGATCGATGTCGTCGGCGTTGCAGGGCAGCCAATAGGTCGCATCCTCGTCCCATAACTTGAGCCATTCGTCGTAGCTATGATCATCCATCAAGCGCGCCTCATGATAGAGAAAGCGCTCCACTGCTGTGCTGTCGACCGGCATGATCTGCGGCTCTCCGTCTCCCAACGGGCGGTTGCGGTTAGTGTTGTGAATATGTCACCCCGTTAGCAGAAAAACGCGCCGCTTGCCAAGAATGGTGTGCGCCCCCGCGCAAACTGGTCGCGCAATTGCCCGATTGTCTGAAACCGCACGCTGATCCGTACGTCTGCTATACTAGGGAACGGTCGCGTGCGGGGTGGAACTCGTATAGCTGAAGGGCGGCGTACGTTTTTGCCGGAGCGGCGTGCGCGCGGCGGCGAAATGGCCGGCTTGCTCCGCAAGTACGCAAATAGGAAGATCACTCACAAGGACATGGGCACGGTCGAGGCCTTGATTCCGATGAAATCGAACCAGAGCCAGACGCGGCTTGGATTGATGGCGCTAGTCACGGTCGCGCTTGCGCTGCTCCTCGCGACGGCGGGAAACGCGCCGGCGGTGGCGCAACAGGGCGTTCCGTTCAATCCCAACCAACCGCCGCCCACGCGCAGCCAGCAGAATGGGTCGGTGCTGGAATTGCCTACGACGCCCGGGCGCCAGTCCGGCACAACCGGCAATATTCCGCAAATCGCTCCGCAACAAGGCCAGGAACTAACCTTGCCGTCGCGCCAGCTACGCGCGCAAACCGGCTACGAGCAGGTGACCGTTACCGTCACCCAGGACGGCCGTTATGTCACCGGCCTTAACAAGAATGACTTCAAGCTTTACGTTGATGGCCAGCTCCGTTCGATCCAGTTTTTCCGCCAGGACCTCAACACTCCAGTGTCGGTCGGCATCCTGGTCGATACCTCTGGCAGTATGGCGCCCAAAATCCCGCAGGCGAGTGCCGCTATCTCGCAATTCATTTCGGATTTGAACCCTCGCGACGACGTTTTCATGTTCGCTTTTTCGAGCCAGCCGTTCCTGCTCCAGCCTTTCACTACCAACCATTATTTGGTGCTGAGCCGGCTTTCGCTTCTCCATGCCTATGGCCAGACCGCCTTGTACGATACGATTCTAGACGGCCTGCTGATGTTGCAGCATGGGCGTTGGGACAAAAAGGCGTTGCTGGTGGTAACCGACGGGATGGATAACGCCAGCCAGTCCGGTCTTAACCAGGTCATCGCCCAGGCGCACCGAATGGGCGTGCTCGTCTACTCCATCGGAATTGGCGACCCCAACTCGTCGAAAATGCCCAGTCTCATAATCGGACCGCTGATGTTAGGTGGTGATATCGACGAAGTTGACGCCCGCACGTTGAAGACACTATCGACCGAGACCGGCGCCAAAACCTACATTATTAAGGAAGTGGGTGACGGTGCCGCCCTGCAGCAGGCATGCGCCGATATCAGCCGCGAACTGCGCGAGCAGTATACGGTTGGTTTCGTTGCGCCGGACGCCTCGCGCGGCGGCTACCGTAATCTTCGCGTGGACGTGCCGTCACACCCAGAGGTCGCGGTGCGCGTGCGCAAGGGCGTAGAGGTGGGTAATCGTTCCGCCTACGCGATGGACCCGCCGGGGCCGTAACCCCGCTGCGCGCGGCGGCGAAAAGAGGAATACAGAGCGCGGACCGAAGCGCGCCGATCTTATGGCTCTTTCTGATCGTTGGGCGTGGCCGTCGAAAACGGCACGACGAAAGCGCGGCCCGGATCGGGCAGCAGATTTAAAAACTTCACCTCGGCGAACGTGCCCGCAAGTTGAAGCGCCGATAGTGCCGCGTTATCCACCCGGATGCGATGAAAGTACTTGAGCTCCAATCCCATGAAATAGCACAGCACGGTGCGGATGATATCGCCGTGCGAGACGAATAGTACACGCTGTCCGTGATTGGCTTTGATCGCGCGCATCACCGCCTCGACGCCGCGCGCCTGCACTTCGCCAATGGTTTCGCCGCCGGGTGTCGCATGCTCAAGCGGAGCCTTGCGATAGCGCAGGTATTCTTCATCTTCGACCAATTCGTGGTAGGTCTTGCCTTCCCATCTGCCATAGCGCACCTCGGCGATTTGGGGTTCCTCGACAATCTCGACACCGCCAAGGCCGGCCGCCATGATTTCGGCCGACTGGCGTGCGCGCACCAGCGGGCTGGTGATGATGAGGCCGGGCTTGAGTACTCGCGAGAAGCGCGCGGCCGCTTCGACCTGGGCACAGCCGTCGGGGCTCAGCTCGACCGGATTTCGCCCCATCACGCGCCCCTGGCGATTCCACGCGGTCTCGCCATGGCGCATCAGAATAGCCACTCCGCGCACAACGTCCGGTTGATTTAGTATTTGCGCCACGTAAAAGGGCCCCAGCGCCATATTTGTCCGTGTTCAGTTTCCGATTTCAAGCAATAAACGGCGGACGCCGTTGCCAGCGTCCGCCGTTATCTTCGTTGAAGCGGTCAATGTGGCAAGCGAGCTGTGCTTATCGTCCAGCCG
>JBOHWJ010000202.1:0-7047 GCA_050736495.1 Binataceae bacterium (SeqCode)
TTTCTACAGTGACGAGACAGAAAACCCGCGCAACGCTCTTTGTGGGATTAGGAGCGTGGCGCCGCGGGACAGTTGGCGAATCAATCCGCGCCCATCGTCGGCGCCGTCGGCTGCGGCGAAATCGGAAGCGTATAGCCGAGCTTGGATTTCAGATCGTCGAGCGCCTCGTCGATCCCGCGCGCGGCGAGATCTTGCGCGCGCACCCAGCGTCCGCGATTAGCCAGGAAGTTGCCGACGTTAAAGATATTCTGAGTCAGCGCCTCCTGCTGGCGGGCGTAACGCGCGGTCCACAGCACAACCCCGTTGTGGATGTCGACCAGGTGGAGCGCGAAAGCGACCGCCGCCGGGCTCCTGGCCGCGTAGTCGCTGCCGACGCGTTCCTTGTAGCGGGTCACGGTGCCGTAGACCACGGCATCGGCGGAGACCTGACGGCCTAGCTTCATTGCATTGTCCTGCATGTTGGCCAGCGTGGTCGGCGCCATCTGCTGCATCACGCCGCGCACGTCGGACTCGGGCACCAGTTCCCATCCGGAAACCAGGGTCATGCGGCCCCAGACGTCGGCGGTGATCGATTCGGCCGCGCCGTCTTCGATCGGCTCGCCGGTGGCGTTAGGATGGTCAATGATCGGCATCACGGCAACGCGATGTACCTTGATCGTGCGGATGGAGCGCACGGAATGCAGTTCGAGTGACGGATCCTTTCCAACCACCGGCAGCGCCTGGACCGTGCCGGACCACATCTGGCTGGGCGAAATATTGCTGCTGCTGCATCCGGGCACCATCAGCGCCAGGCCGAGCGCCAGCGCATACGCGGCCGGCAAGCGAGTTGTCACGATGTTGTCACCTTGATTGAGAGTTCGCGCAATTGGCGCGGGTCAACTTCGGAGGGCGCTCCGCTCATCGGGTCGACCGCCTTCTGCGTCTTGGGGAACGCCATCACGTCGCGCAACGAGTCAGTGCCACAAACCAGCATCGCAATCCGATCCACCCCGAAGGCGATTCCGCCGTGCGGCGGCGCGCCGTAGCCGAGCGCCTCGATCAAAAAGCCGAACTTGCGCATCGCTTCGTCGCGCGCGAAGCCGAGCCGCTCGAAAATCTGGAGCTGGAGCTCGGGATTGTGGATACGAATCGAGCCGCCGCCCAACTCCTCGCCGTTGAGCACCATGTCGTAGGCGAGCGCCCGCGCCTTGAGCGGAGCCGAATCCAACAGGCCGAGGTCGGCGGGATGCGGCGCGGTGAACGGATGGTTGACCGCGACCATCCGCTTCTCCTCTTCGTTGTACTCGAGCAGCGGGAATTCGACCACCCAGAGAAATTTCAGCTCGCCCGTCTCGCGCAGCTTGAACTTGCCGCCGAGCTGGAGGCGCAAGTCACCCATGATAGGACGTACGCGCGTGCCCGCTCCCGCCACCATCAGCAGCGTGTCGCCCGCCGCGAGCCCGGCCATTTCGGCAGCGCGCGTCCGCTCGGCATCGCCCAGATGGCGCGCGATCGGCCCCTGCCATCCGTCGCTTGCAACCTTGGCGTAGGCGAGACCGAGCCCGTAGCGCGCGCGCACGCCCTCGGTCATCTCGTCAAGCTCGCGGCGGCTCAACTGATACGCCGCGGGGAGCACGATCCCATAGATACTCTCACCACGTCCCAGCACCTCGGCGAAAACCTTGAATTGCGTGCCGGCGAACGCGGCTCTGAGGTTCTTAAGCTCCATCGCGAAGCGCATGTCGGGCTTGTCGACGCCGAAGCGCTCCATCGCCTCGGCGTAAGGCAGGCGCGGAAACGGCGTCTTCAGCTCGACCCCGAGTACGCGGCGGTAAATCTCCGCCATCATGCCCTCGCCGGTTGCCACCACGTCGTCGACGCGTGGACAGGTCATCTCGATATCGATCTGGCTGAACTCGGGTTGGCGGTTGGCGCGCAGGTCCTCGTCGCGAAAGCACCGCGCGATCTGATAGTAGCGGTCGAACCCGCTCACCATCAGGAGCTGCTTCAACAGTTGCGGCGATTGTGGCAGCGCGTAGAACTTGCCGGGGTTGACGCGGCTCGGCACCAGGTAGTCGCGCGCACCCTCGGGCGTGGCGCGCCACAAAATCGGCGTCTCGATCTCTATGAAGCCATGCTGGTCGAGGAAGGCGCGAGCGCCGCGCAGGGCCTGATGGCGCCGCCGCAGATTGCTCTGCATCTCGGGCCGGCGCAGATCGAGATAGCGATAACGCAGGCGAACTTCATCGGCCACGTTGTCGGCGCCGGGAGCGAGCGGAAATGGCGGCGGCAGCGAGGGATTCAGAATCTCCGCCACCGTCACCGTGACTTCGATTTCACCGGTCGGCAGTTCGGCGTTGACGGTGCTCTCGGAGCGGCGCACGACCATGCCCTTGACCGCGAGATAATATTCCGCGCGCGCGGCCTCCGCGACTTCATGCGCGCCGGCGTCGTGCGCGGGATTAAAGACGAGTTGGATGATGCCCTCACGGTCACGCAGGTCAATAAAAATCAGCCCGCCGTGATCGCGGCGCGTGGCGACCCATCCCCACAGCGCGACCTCGCGGCCGCTATCGCTGGCGCGCAGGGCGCCGCAGTAATCAGTGCGTTGCCATGGCGGCAGCGGCGAATATTGGTGCTTGTTTGTCATCGGGCGTATGCGTCGAAAGGATACCTGTGCGAATCAACGCACGGAATAGTCAGCTACGTGCCGACGAGGTGATTTCGGCGGCCAGGCCGGCAATCGAAACCTCGCGCTGAACGCTCGCGCGCAGGTCGCGGAGTTGGACCACGCCGCGCGAAAGTTCGTTGTCGCCGATGATAACCGCGTAATGGGCGCCCATGCGGCTTGCGATTGTCAGCGCCGCCTTGAGCTTGCGATCGGCCGGCAGCACCTCGACCCGTAAATTTTGTGCGCGCAGGTCATGCCCGAGCGTTATCGCGGCAAGACTGGCGGCGTCGCCGAGGCTCGCCAGCGCCACGTCAGGTCCGCCTTCCGATTGATAGCCGCGCGCCAGCAGCGCCAGCGCCGTACGCTCGATCCCGATTGCGAATCCGGTACCGGCCATCGGGGCGCCGCCGAGTTCCTTGACCAGGCCATCGTAGCGGCCACCGGCGGCAACCGCGCTCTGGGAGCCAACGTCGGCCGAGACCACCTCGAAGGCGGTGCGCGTGTAATAATCCAGCCCGCGTACGAGGCTTGGCTTCACCACGTAGGGCACCTTGGCCTGCGACAGAATTTGCTTGACCGTGTCGAAATGCGCGCGGCATTCGCCGCACAGATAATCGAGGCTCTTGGGTGCCGACGCCGCAACCCTGTCCGCATCGATTTTGTAATCGAGCAGCCGCAGCGGATTACGTTCGAGCCGCTGATGGCAATCCGCGCATAACTCGTCCCAGTGCGCGCGGCCATATTCAAGCAGCGCGGCGCGGAAGCGCGGGCGGCAATCCGGCGTGTCGCATCCGAGCGAATTTATCTCGAAGCGCACGGCCAGACCGAGTTCGCGCATCAGATCGTCGATCATCAGCATCAATTCCGCGTCGCAGGCGGCGTCGGCACGGCCGAAAATCTCCACGCCGAATTGATGGAACTGGCGGTAGCGGCCCTTTTGCGGTCGCTCGTAGCGCAGCATCGGACCCCAATAAAAAAAACGCTGATATGGATCGCCGCGGTCGAGTCCGGTCTCGATGTAGGCGCGGACGACGCCGGGCGTGCCCTCGGGCCGCAGGATCATTGCCTCCTTGCCCTGGCTCTCGTCGGACCGCTGCACCAGGTACATCTGCTTGGAGACAATATCCGAAGTTTCGCCGGTTGAGCGCTGGTAAAGATCGATCCGCTCCATCATCGGCACCCGAATCTCATTGAGATTGTACCGATGCGCCATCGCTCGCGCACACTCCTCGACCCGGCTCACCGCGCGCGCGTCGGCGCCGAGCAAATCCTGAAATCCTCTAAGTCGCGCCAGCATTCTTTTTTACCTGATACGCCCTGACGCGGCTCCGTTGTCGCCGCTCACGGTCGTGCTCACCTGACACGTGCCCGGTTTGACCGAATCATCGTTCGACAAATCTAGCCCGCACCTCTAAGGCAAGCAAAAGGGCCGCCCGAAAGCGGCCCTTTTGCGCCTCAGACTTCAGGCGCGGAGACGCGACAGCCTTAGATCGTCAGGATGTGGATGGTGCAGGCGGAGCCGAGTCCGATAACGTGCGCCTGGCCTGCCTTTGCGTTTGGAACCTGGCGCTCCTTCGCGCGATCATCCTGGGTCAGATGCCACACCACCTCGCAGATGTTGGCGACGCCGGTCGCGCCCAGCGGATGACCCTTGGAGAGCAAACCGCCCGACACGTTGACGGGGCTCTTGCCACCGAGGTCCGGATGCTTGCCGCCGCCCTCGTCGATGAACTTGCCGGCCTCGCCGTCACCGCACAGGCCGAGATTCTCGTAGTGGACCAACTCGGCGGTGGCGAAGCAATCGTGCAGTTCGGTTAGCGCCATATCCTTGGGACCAAGGCCCGCCATCTCGTAGGCCTTCTTCGAGGCGCGGCGGGTGAGCGTACTCACGTCAGGCAACGACGCGGTGCGATCGGTCCACGGATCGGAGGTCAGCACCGACGCCGCAATCCGCGGGCGCTTGCGGCCGCCGGCGAGCTGTTTCAGCTTGTCTTCGGAAACCAGGATGGCGGCGGCGGCGCCGTCTCCGGTTGGGCAGCACATATAGAGGGTGTTCGGATACGCCACCATGCGGGCGTTCATCACGTCCTCGAGCGACACTTCATTGCGATACTGCGAGAACGGATTCTTGGTCGCGTGCTGATGGGACTTGACCGAGATCTTAGCGAAATGCTCGAGCGTGGTCCCGTACTTGCGCATATGTTCCATGCCGGCCTGGCCGAACACCGCCGGCATCAGACCCGAGCCGAGACGACCCTCGGTCGCATAGGCGGGATCGCTGCCACCACCACCACCACCGCCGAGCAAGCCGGCCTTGCCCATTTGCTCGACACCGACCGCCATCGCGATGTCGTACATGCCCGAGGCGACGGAGAGGAAAGCTTCGCGGAAGGCGGTCGAGCCGGTCGCGCAAGCGTTAGCGACGTTGATTACGGGAATGCCGGTCTGGCCGATCTGTTGCAGGATACGCTGACCGATCATCGCATTGGACTGGTAGAGATTGCCCGAAGCGAACATTTCAACGTCTTTAATCGTGATCCCGGCATCCTTGATGGCAATTATCGCCGCTTCGGCGCCAAGCTCGGGAACCGTCTTTTCCGGATAGCGTCCGAACTTGATCATGCCCGTGCCGAGAACGTAAACGTTTCGCATCTGAATTCCTCCTAACGGCTTAGCCGATGGCTAAGGAAAATTGGTTCGCTGCGCCGACCCAACATCAGTTTTTGCTCGGCCGGTACTGGAAAGCCACAACGTCATTGCCCTGCCGATCCTTGGCGACCACCGAGGTCACCAGTTCGACCGGCATGCCGAATGCCTGCTTGGGATTCTTTTCGAGGCTGTCCGGATCGACGTCGACCAGGTTCGAGCGCACGCTCAATCCTTCAGGCAAGTCGACGATCGCGGTAACGTAGGGGGTCTTGATGCCGGGGAATGACTGATGGACGACGGAGAAGACCCAGACATTGCCTTTGTTCGACAGGTCGACCTGCTGGAAGGGCCCGGTGGATCCGCACTTCGAGCACGCGAGGCGTTTGACGTCGAGGAACAGTGCCCCGCACGAACATTTGGTGCCGATCAGATGAGGCTTGGGTTCGAGTTTCAGAAAAGGAAGGATCGGGCGCGGCCCCGGCTCCGTTGCCTGCTGCTTTGCCTGCTCAGCCATTGAATTAGCTTTCCTCCGGACGGTGCTGGAAAATCGAATTAAAACACAATAAACGCAACACTATCATCAGCGCAGCCTGAACACTTCAAGTTTCCCACAGCCACTGTTGGGGCGTCAACCCTGACGCGCCAGCACCACGCCAGCCGTGCTTATGTAGTCTGGTTTTGCCGCACTGATCGCCCGCGTCAGCGCGCCGCACCGATGTCGGCCGCATGCGGCGGTGGTGGCAGCGCGACGGCACCGCCGCGGAAAGTCCACAGCCGCAGCCCGCTCGCGGCGTCATCCGCCATCACGGCGCCGACGTCGTCCGTGCGCAAAACCTGTGCGTCGGCCGCATGGTAGCGGTCGACGACCCCGGCCGCTGGGAAGTGGAACTGGTTGTGATAGCCAAGCGAAATTACCGCGGCTTGCGGGTCGACCGCCGCGACAAATTCGGCAGTCGACGAGGTAGCACTTCCATGATGCGGCACCTTGAGCACGGCCGCGTGCAGGTCGGCGCCACCGGCGATAAGCTGGCGCTCGCCCTTCCCTTCGATATCGCCGGTGAACAGGAACGACGCTCCGTCGTACGTGAGCCGCAGGACCATCGACGAGTTGTTGTGCCTGGCTTCCACCTCGCCTGATGGCGGCCCGAGGAATCTGAGCATTACTCCGCCAATCACGAGCGGCGGCGTGTCGGCGTCGACGGTGCGCGTGCGTGCTCCCGCCTGTTTGATGGCGTCGAGTAATTCACCGTAACTGGTATCCGTGCTCGATACGCCGCTATCCCAGAACTGCGACGGCGAGAAATTGCGCGCGATAAAGATGAGGCCGCCGAAGTGGTCGCGGTCGGGATGGCTCAGCGCGATATAGTCGACATGCATGATCTTTTTCGACCACAGGTAGGCCGCGACGATTTGCTCGCCCGGATCAAAGGTGCCGAAGAACGCACCGCCGCCGTCGACCAGCATCACGCGGGAGCCGGGAAACCGCACCACTGCGGCGTCGCCCTCGCCCACCGACAGAAACGTCACGCGCAAATCGGGATCGAAGTAGCGCTGATAGCTCCACCAGCCGGCGTCGCCGATGAGAACCGCGAACAGCAGCACCAGTATCGCGGCGCGCCAGCGCAAATGCCGGGCGAAGCGGCGCCGACGCGATCGGGCTTCGTCCGCATCCGACTCAACCGTAGAAGCATCGTCGGAGCGGCCGCGGGTGCCGGCCAGCGGCAGCGACAGCCACATCATCACGAAGC
>JBOHWJ010000203.1:0-5553 GCA_050736495.1 Binataceae bacterium (SeqCode)
GTTATCCTCAATGCCATGCTGCACAACAAAACTCACTGGCAAACACCTGCGCCCACCTCTCCAACCTCTTCCCTTTCTCCCCTCCTGGGCGCGGTTTCTGAACACGGTTGCTGCTAGTGGAACAAACCGCGCCTGCTTCCCATCCGCGCGGCGCGGCGGCAGTGCCTGCGCGGCGTGCAAGAGCCGCGCGCTCAGAGCATCGACATGTGCGGTGGCGGACTGTTGGCCAGCAACGCGGCGAGGCCAAACACGAAAATCAGGAACGCGCACTCGATAGCGACGTTGCGGAGCAGTTGCCGCCGCGCCGCGACATCATCCATCGCGGGAATCAGTAAATAGCGGTTGTAGCCTCCTATGCACGCGACCATCAGGAATGCGGCGACCTTGACGATAAGCGTGCGGCCCCATTTGGAATAGAGCAAACGCGAGAGGTCGAGCCCCAGCGTTTGGTAGGCGACAAACACGCCGGTAACTACCAGCACCGCGACGCTCCATCCGGCGGTACTCGATACGCGCGTCCCCAGCCGCGCGTTCCATGACGGGTCGTGCTCGATGCCTTTGAACGGCCAACACATCACGAGCAATGCGCCGAACCACATGCTGGCGGCCACCTGGTGAAATAAGTAGGCGGCGACCGCCAGCGCACCCCAATCTATCGCGTGGCTCGACAACGCGTTGAGCAACAATATGAGCACTGACAATAGCGACAATATCGCGGCCTTCAGGCGGCAGCTTGAAATCAGCCACGCCGTCGCGATGATTAGCACTATCGCTGCGATTCGCACCGTCCAGATTCGGCCGGCATGCGTTTGCCGCAGCACCTCGGGCACCAGCGGGATCGCACCACGCCAACTGATTGCCGCCATGTTGGAGACCTCGCCGATGAGCGCCATCGGAGCCGAGACCAGGGCGAGCACGGCGAGCGCTTTCCATAGCGGCGCAAGCGCGCGGCCCAACCCATCGCGCGCCGCCGCGTCGCCCGGCGTCAGCAGCGCGACAAATCCGGCCGTTCCGAAGGTGAGCGCCTCAGCCAGCAACAAGGGCCAGTCGGTAAGGGCAAGTTCGGCCGGCGAATTCATCGGGCGCCGGGCCGAACTGTAAACGCATACGAACCTTCGGTGCGATGACCGTCCTCGGCAACCACGCTCCACTTGACCGTGTAACTGCCGGGCCTGAGCGGCGCCAGCCCCACCGAGAGTTCGCGCTGGTTGGCGCTGACCGCAGGCGCGCCGGCCGCTTCGTTTCGCCCTTTTCCGTCGATCACCTCGAGCTTCGAGAACAGATGCTCGATCGGCGCACCAAAGTCGATCACCACCCGCGCCGGTGGTAAGCCGAGCGCCGCGCCCGCGGCGGGATTTTCAGAGGACGGATACGCGTGCGCGGCCGCGACGCCCGCCAGCGCGAGTATTAGCACGGCCCCGAGCACTGAGACCCGCAACAAACTTCGTATTCGCATGGTCACAACGGCATCCAATTGGTTTGCGGAATGAGGTCATCGATAAAAATATCGAGCAGACCCAGTACCGCCGCGTGATTGTTGGGTGCGGTCGCGTGATTGAGCGGAAACTGCGTAGCCAGGCTGAGCTGGACGTAACGGCCCATGTAGGCGATGCCCGGCGTCGCGCGGATGTCGGGAAAAGTCTGGCCCGACGGTCCAGTGATGAGTTGATCGTAGTTGAACTCGGAGAACAGATAGAGGTTGCGCAGCGGCCATCCGAGGCCAACGTCTCTTACGTTGTCGCTCAAGTACGGCAACGAATATTCGATCACCTGGTCAGCGAACATATCGTGGCTGGTATGGCCTCCGAGCGCCGGCACGTAGCCGAAATCGCCCGCAAGGCCGAACGGTCTCAAATACTTCAGCCCGCTCCAGTTCGGAATATCACCGAGTCCCTTGGCCCATAACAGGACCGGGCCGAGCGTGGTGTGATTTTGCGACTGCACGCTCGGATTCCCGGTCGGGAGCTCCAGGTCCGCGGCGATCGACAGTCTGAACTCATGCTCGGGCACGGTCAGAAACGCGTACTTGGGAAATATTTCGAGGCTGTCGAAACCGCTCACGTCCGCGCCCTGTTTCGGCGAGAGACTGGTCCACGTGCTGCCGATTTCGACGCTTAAATTCGGCGCCAGCATTTTCTCCAGCGAAAAGCCCAGTGAAAATTCGCGCCCCTCGCTGGTCCTGAGCCATTTGGGTTTCAAAATGTCAAATTCGTTCTTGGGATTGGCGTCCTCCGTTATCAGCGGTTCGATAAAGGTATAGTCACCCACGACGCCGTGCGCGAGCACGGCGGATGCGGGCGCGATCAGGCCGGCGATAATCGCCAGCGCGAAGAATCGTTTCATCATTAGCTATCTACCGAGCGGCGGCCCGACCGGACTGTGCCGCCCGCAAAAGCCTCACCGGCCTCTGCGTCAAAGCGCAATTTCAAATCAGCGAGCGGGAACTGAATTTTTGATGGTCGCGCGGGCTACGCTTCGGGTGGCGGTGGGTCGGGCGCTTCGCCAGGACGAACCGTAACCATGCGCACCGGTTCGGCGACAACGCCTAGGGCGCTAAGCGTGAGCGTCACGATGAACAGCGAGAGAACCGGAATCGAGCACTGACTGGAGACCGCATCGACCGCCTGCATCGGATGGCAGAGGTCGAGCGTAATCGCCGGGCCCGATGGCTGGAAGGCGATACCGGAAACAACTGGAATGCCGGCGGCGAGAATCGCGAACGCCAGCAGCAGGGCCACCGGCGGGTATCTACGCGCAAGCGTCAGAAGAGCGCCCGTCCCTTATTGAGATCGCTGACCTTGACCTCGACCGTGTTGCCGCGACGCTCATAGTGCAGCGCCACCGGCACGCACGAGGCCTTGCCGGTCTGCACTTCCATGACTTTGTAGCGCGTGCCGCACAGCCGGCAGATGATGTACCCGTCCTTCGCGGTGAACCCCTCATGATAGCGGTAGCATTGTTTGCAGGCGTCGAATACCGCGTGAATGTGGCCGTCGCTGTCCTGTGCCAGCAGGAAGCGCAGCTTGCGGCCGGCACCATCCCGGTAGCAGAAGAAATCGACCGCGCGGCGCGCAACCCGCGAAATCGGGATGCTGAGCGTGCCGGTCCCGCTGAGCTCAGTGCATCGTGGGCCGACGATTTGCCCAACGCCAAAGAGGACGCCGAAGGCAAGCGCGGCAACAACACCCGCGAAGATGTACCTGCGCCGCTTCATAGTGCCGAAATCATCCCAGCGAGAACACATGTGTGCAAGCCTCGATAACCCATGCGCGCGTCTGACATAGGCTCATTGGAATTGACCGGCGCACCGGCACGGATTAGTGAGACTCTAATGGAGCGCGCAGCAGGCATCACAGTGATCGAAATCAAAGACCGCGCGCGGATGGACCAGGCTTACGCCATCCGCCGCCGCGTCTTTATTGAAGAACAGCACGTGCCCGAGGAGATCGAACTCGACGCGGACGACGCGCGTGCGTTGCATGCACTCGCACTCGACGGTTCCATCGCCGTCGGTTGCGGCCGGATGCTCACGCGTCCCGACCACGCAAAGATTGGCCGCATGGCGGTGCTGCGCGAGCGGCGCGGCGAGGGCATCGGGCGGCTTGTGCTGGAATTTCTGATGGAAGCGGCGCGACAGCGCGGCTGTCGCAAGGCAGTGCTGGACGCGCAATTAACAGCCGAGGGCTTCTACCGCCGAAACGGCTACGTGGCCAAGGGCGAGCCGTTCGAGGAGGGAGGCATCATGCACCGCCAGATGGAGCGCGCGTTGTAGCACGGTGGCGCGAGAGCGGTCCTCATCCCGCGGCGACTTCTCCGCGCCGGGAGACCACTATCAGGAAAGGGCGGAGACAAATTCCGCAATTGCCGAAGCCAGCAGGTCCGGACGCTCCAGCAGCATGTGATGATGCGTCGCGGGAATTTCGACCAGCCGCACGAACGGATTCGACGCGGCCGCCTCCTGCGCCGCCTCCGCCGTCATGATGCGGCTCATCCCAGCGCGTACCAATAGTAGGGGAACTTGAACATGCTGTAGCGCATCAGACACGTCGATCCCGTCGCTGCCAAAGAAACTCTCGCGGTCGAACTTCATCGTGTAGGCGCCGGCTTGCGTGCGGCCGAGACTTTTTTCGGCGATTCGCGCAAGCGTCGCCGGCGGGATTTCGCCCTCATCCGGCATCAGCCGAAAGCGCGCCTTGGCGGTCTCGAAATCCGGATACGCCACCGTGGGCAAGGCCTTGAGACGACGGAGATAACGATTACGCCGGTGCGACGATGTTACCGCGACATCGATAGCCACGGCCGCGCGCGCCGCCTCGGGGTAGCGCATCGCGAACGCGATCACGCTGATACCGCCCATGCTATGGCCGACCACGATCGGCCGCTCGAGTCTGAGCGCGCTTAGAAAGCGCGCGAGGTCCCCGGCATAATCGCTGGGCGCATAGGCCGGCGGCCGCACCCACTCGCTGTCGCCATGACCACGCTGGTCGAGCGCTATCAGCCGCATGTCGCCCGGTGCCATCGCCGCGGCCACTGGTTGCCACCACCAGGCGTTGGCGGAATTGCCGTGGAGCGCCACCAGCGTGACACGCCCGCCCTGGTTCCATTCGAGATAGTGGAGGCGCGGCGTGCCTTCGAGAAAATGGCTTTGCGGCGCCGTCATTCGAACTGCGCCACGAATTCATTGAGCGCCGCGATCAAACCCGGTGGATTGTCGAGCATCACGTGGTGATACGATTCCGGTACTTCGGTCAAACGCCCGTTGGGCATCCGGTCCACGATCTTGCGCGCATATTCCGGCTCAAGCACGCTGTGACTCGGTTTGACAAAGAGCGCGGGGCAGTTGATTTCCTTTAGCCCCTGCCAGCCGTCGAGCGGATCACGAATCATCGTGCGGCGGTCCATCTTGTGGCCCCATCTGCCGTCCTCACCGTGGCGAAAAGAGTGGCGAGCGACATGATGGAGCACTTCGCGCGCCGCGACCGATTCGCCCGGCAGCGTGCGAAACTTCGCGCAGGCCTGCTCCAGCGAATCGTAGCGGCGCGCGGGCCGTTGCGCGACACCGCGCAGCAGGTCCACCGCGTAGGCAGGGTAGGTCGAGGGGCTGTCGACAATAACCACTCCTTGCAGCGTCTGGCTGTTGCGGCCAGCGTAACACATGACATTGTGCCCACCCATCGAGTGGCCGACCAGAATCGGCGCACCGAGGCCCCATCGCGCTATCATGGTCTCAAGGTCGGCTAGATAATGTCTCGTCCCGTAAGCCCATTCCGGGGTCCATGGGCTGTCGCCATGGCCGCGCTGGTCGAGCGCCAGCGTATGAAAGCGGCCACTGAAGGCTGGCGCCACGAAATCCCACCAATGGGCATGCGCCGAACCGCCGTGAACGAATAGCAGTGGTTGCTTGCCGACGCCGCCGTAGTCAAGCACGTTGAGCTTCAACCCGTCGGCGCCGCTGAATGTGTGCGTCTCCATAATCGTCTGTCAGTCAACTTTCCGGGCGCATCGCGCGTCAGTGGCTACGATACCGTGGCTTTGCAACCATCGGCTTTCATG
>JBOHWJ010000204.1:0-1733 GCA_050736495.1 Binataceae bacterium (SeqCode)
CGTCGGAACCCACCGCGGAGATGCGGTTGTTCCATAGCCATTTCGCCGTGCGCGCCGAGCCCTCGATCCCAGGACACTTCGTATCACGTGCCAATTCAGCCTTCTGCTCATCGGTCATCGCGAGATAGGCCCGGGTCCACCCGATGCGGATGAGCAGGACGTCGCCAGGGCGCAGTTCGGTCTTTTGCGCGGCCAGAGTCTCCTGCAGCTCCTCCAATGGAATCGACTCGTTCCCGGTGAAATCAATGGCCGTGCCCGAACGCGCATGATAGCGCGCGATATCGAGCAGCACGCCGCGGCCGGCTATACCGCGCCGCGCGAGGTTATCAATGCCGAGCTTGGTGCCGCCGTAGCCGGTGATTTCGCTATCGGGGATACCGTTGTAGGCACCCAGCTTGGGATGCTTCACGTGACAGAGCGCGTCCCATTGCGAAGACGCCTGCGGGTAGAAATTATCGAGATAGTCGTCGAGGATAAAACTCGAATACTGCTTGATAGTGTGGGTGTGTTTGCCGCGCGTGAAAATCGGCGGGTCGGGAATGTTGATCGGCAGGTTGAGCGCGAATACGCGGCCCTCGATGATCGAACCAGCGGCCTCGCGCACGCGTTCGGGTGTCAGCAGGTTGATGGTGCCGAGTTGATCGTCGTCGCCAAACACGCCCCATGCCGACCCCGCCGGAGCGCCAGGCCGTATCGGCAATTCGTCGTAGCGTGGCAGGTCGGGCGCAGGCGCACGATAGGGTACCGGCGCCGATACGGCGCGGCGCGGCGCGGCAGCCGCGACCGAACGCTTCGCTGCCTGGGCAACGGCCTTGGGCTTCGCTGTGACTTTGGGCTTCGCCACAACCTTGGGTTTCGGGCGGGTTTTCGCTTTCGCGACTGCTTGCGCCTTGCCCCTTGGACTTGCGGCTTTGGTTTTGCCTCTGCTTGCCGGCGCGCTCTTCTTCCTGCCCCTGCCTGTGGCCATCCTGGTTCGCTCTCCTTGATGCCGCGTATTAGTTGGCGGCAGTTCACCTTTCTCATAGCAAGCCACGAGCGCGGCACAAAGAGCAATGCCCGATGCCGATGCGAATGAGTTTGAAGCGAGACGCTTCGGCGGGCTGAACCGCCTTGTTAGCCCGCTACCCCGCTGTTAGACTCGGGCCTTCGCTCCTTGCTCCCAGGCGGGGGCTTGATTACCCGAAAGGAGGACAGCGCGTGAGGCGCTACGAAACCGTATTCATCCTACGTCCCGATTTGGGCGAACCCGCTCAGAAAGAAGCCGTCAAACGGTTCGAAGGAATCATCGGTTCGGCCGGCGGCGATTTAATCGACACCGACGAATGGGGATTCCGCGATCTAGCCTACCGGATTAAGGGCGAGCGACGCGGCTTTTACGTCCGCCTTGACTATGGCGGAAACGGCGCGACCCTTAACGAGATCGAGCGCAACCTGAAGCTCTCCGACAGCGTGCTGCGCCATCTTTCGGTGCTCGTCGCTAGCGACGCCGACCCGGCCAAAGTGCGTGCCGAGATCGAAGCTCATCGGCGGCGCGCAGCCGAGACCCGCGCGGCTGCCGAAGCCAAGGCTGCGGCAGCGGCGGCCGCCGCGGCCGAGCGTGCGCATGCGGCTGAGCAGGCTCGCGACGAACATGCGCATGCCGCCGAACATCCACAGGCGAACGCTGAACCGGCGCCACCGGTGGCGGCAGAACCCGGACCGGCAGCCGCGGCAGAACCCGCGTCGGCAGTAAC
>JBOHWJ010000205.1:0-6876 GCA_050736495.1 Binataceae bacterium (SeqCode)
GCTGTTCGGGGCCTATCGGGTTGTGCATGAATTCGACCAGCTCGAAGCTCTGGCTGAAATTTGGGCCGTAGAAAATACGCACCCTTACCTGGCGAACGTCGGGGAACAATGACGAGGGATCGACGACCCGCTGCCAACGGAAATTCGAGTAATCGCCTTTGAAAAAATTCGAGAAGTTGCCCTGGGTGGCCCCGAGGTCGGGGAAACGCTGAACTTCCGCCGCCGTCATCACGCTCTGCGCGAGCAGCGCCGCCTTGGTTAGTTCGCGTGCCCGCACCACCGAACGCAGATTCTGATGATGAAGAGTCAGTAGCGCCAGCATCGCGATGCCGATAAAGGCGATGGCGATCATGACTTCGAGCAGCGTGAATGCGTTCGCGCCGGCCCATTTTCGCGCGACGGCGGCGCCGGACGGCATGCGTTTCGGCCACGCGCCTTTTTCGATCTTGGCCGCCGCGACCTTCATCGTGCGTTTCTCGCCGCCCGCATCGGGTTGTAATCGCCCTTCATCGCCGCGACTTGGCCAGTCAGCGGATTAATCGTCAAGGTATAAACATCGCCGCGATCGTCGATCATATGGATCACGGTGCCGTCGGCGAAGCCCGCCGGATAAAATTGGCATGAAGCGATCCC
The DNA here is from genome assembly GCA_050736495.1 of Binataceae bacterium (SeqCode). Lineage (GTDB taxonomy): Bacteria > Desulfobacterota > Binatia > Binatales > Binataceae > JBOHWJ01. Next base: position 634 of record JBOHWJ010000205.1, read on the forward strand.
GCGCTTGAAAGACCCGAGGCCCTCGACCGAAACGTCACGGATGCGCACGTCGGGCGGAAGTATAACGCGTTCACCGTCAGGCCCGGTCTCGGCGACGTAAGCCGGCTTGGCGGCGAAGGGGTCGAGCCGGGTCACGTAGTAACTATTATTGTCGAGGTTGAGATTGAGCCGCAGAATGACCTTTTGGGCGGCGGCCGCTTCGTAAAGATAAGTGGCGCGTGTGGCGAGTTGCCGCGCCTGGCCGCGCAAGCGAGCGCTCTGGATGGTGCCCAGGTACGGCATCGCGAGTGTCATCACGAGCCCGATGATGAAGAGAACGACCGCAATCTCGATAAGCGTGAAGCCGTGCGCGAAGCCCCGCCGCGGCGTACCCACATCGCGCTTTGTGGTTCTAAGCCTCGCTTTCGCCACTGTCACTTTGGCGGCCATCCCACGAAGGCCCCGTCCGCTTCGTTTCTCATGGCCGTTGGGAGCGGGAAGTGGCCACACGCGCGCCACGGATGGTCCGGTGTCAGCCGCCGGACGGACTACTGCTGCCGTCTATATCGGCGGCCACGCCCGTGCCGCCCTCGGCGCCATCGGCCCCAAACGACTTGAGCACGTACGCACTGCCGTCGCTCTGATAGAAATATTGATTACCCCACGGATCGGGCGGCATTTTCTCGATATACCCGCCTTGCGGGTAGTCATGTGGAACCGGGTCCGCGGTCGGGGCACTGACGAGCGCTTGCAGGCCCTGATCGGTGGTCGGATAGCGGCCGCTGTCCAGGTAATAACGGTCGAGTGCGGTCTTGATCTGGGAGATGTCGGCCTCGGCCTTGACCCGTTTGGCCTTGTCGGTGGCGCCGCGCAGGTTCGCGACGACGATGGTGGCCAACAACCCGATGATCAGGATGACCACCATCAGTTCAATCAGGGTGAAACCCTCCTGGGACCAGCCCAGCGAGCGCCTCATCCGTGCGCGCATCCGCGTATGCCTTGAGGCCGGACTTTTCATTGCATCAACTGGTTGAGCTGGAATATTGGCAGCAACACAGCCAGCATCATGAAGACGATAACAGCCGCCATCACCAACGTCATCAAGGGCTCGAGCAGGGTGGTCATCTGCCGGAGCGAGTTTTCGACTTCGCGCTCGTAATTGTCGGCCACGCGTACGAGCATCTGTTCAAGTTCACCCGAACGTTCGCCGACCTTGACCATCTCGATCAGGAGTGGTGGAAAAAGCCCGCTGCGCGCCAGTGTCTGTCCCATCCCATGGCCCTCGCGGATACTCTCACGGCTTTGCTCGACAGCGTCGGCGAGCAGTCCGTTGGTGACCACACGCTTGACGGCGGTCAGCGCGGGCATCAATTGCACGCCGCTGGATAGCAGGGTTGCGAGAGTGCGGGCAAAACGGGCGCAGATTATCCGCACGACGGTTGGACCCAGATAGGGGACGCGCAGTAGCCAGCGGTCGTAAAGCCGCCGCCCGCGCACACTCGACAGGCCGCCAACGATCAGCGCGATTAGCGCGATCAGGGCGATCACCAGCGCCACCCAGTAACTGGTTAAGAAGTTCGACATCGCGATCAGCATGCGCGTCGCCAGGGGCAGCACCGCGTGCTGTTGCTCGAAGATGGTGGTCACCTGCGGGACGACATAGGTCATGAGAAAAACCATGATCGCGCCGCCGACACACATCATGATGATCGGATAGGTCAGTGCGCCACGCACCTTGGAGACGAATTCGGACTGGCGTTCGCTATATTCGGCCAGCCGGTCGAGCACACCCTCCAGCGCGCCGGCGGCCTCGCCCGCGCGCACCATGCCGACGTACAGATCGGAAAAGATGTCGGTATGTGCGGCGAGCGCGTCGGCCAGTGAATGGCCTTCGCGCACGTTCTCGCGCACCTGCGAGAGCATCTTCTTGGCGGCCGGGCGCGTTGACTGCTCCGTGAGCGCCGTCAGCGCCTCGACCAGTTGCACGCCCGCGCCCAACAGCGCGCTCAACTGGCGTGTCATCAAGGCCAGTTCAACCGGCGGAATTTTGCGGCTGAGCGAAGGCAGCCATTGCCGCAGCGACCGCTGGCGCGCGGTTTCTTCTTCGGCGAGCTCGGTGGGGAAGATGCCGAGTTCACGCAGTTTGCCACGCGCGTTACGCGCGCTGTCGGCGTCGATTACGCCGGCAACGGAACGTCCATTGTTCGCTAATCCGTGATAAGCAAAAACCGGCATCGCTGGCTCAGCGTTCCCAAGCGGTAGTGTTCACGCCCGGCTGGCGGCCGCGCCGGTAAGCCGCAACCGCCCGCCGTTGCCTGCCTTGCCCAAACGGGGAAAATGCCCGGGACCATGGGCCATCGTTCCGCGATCGTCCGGGAATGAACGCGCGGCCATGGCACAACTCTGATTACTTTCCATCGCCCCGCTACGCGATATCTTCCTGCGTAACGCGCAGTAATTCTTCAATCGTGGTCAGACCTGCGAGTACCCGCTGGGCACCGTCCTGGCGCAACAGCGTCATCCCCTTGGCGGTGCTAGCGCGCCGAATCATCGAGGCATCCGCCTTCTGCATCACCAGCATCCGTACTTCGTCGTCCATCACCAACAGTTCCTGCACCGCAGTCCGGCCGCGATAACCGGTGTTGCGGCATGCACGGCATCCGGCAGCCCGGTGGATGGGGCCGTGGATGTCGGCGGGTGTCAGCCCGATGCGCGAGATTTCCGACTCGGCCGGTGTAAACGGTTCGCGGCAATCCGGGCAGAGCATCCGCACCAGCCGTTGGGCCAGCACGGCGAGCACCGAGGACGATACTAAAAACGGTTCGATACCCATGTCGACCAGCCGCGTGAGCGCGCCGAAGGAGTCGTTGGTATGCAGAGAGGAGAAAACCAGATGGCCCGTCAACGCGGCCTGGATGGCGATTTCGGCGGTCTCGCTGTCGCGGATTTCGCCGACCATGATGACGTCGGGATCCTGGCGCAGGATCGAACGCAGGCCGTTGGCGAAAGTCAGCTCGATCTTGGGATTCACCTGCATCTGGCCGACGCCGTGCAACTGGTACTCGATCGGATCTTCGATCGTGATGATATTCTTTTCGGGCGAGTTGATGCGGCTGAGCGCGGCGTAGAGTGTCGTGGTTTTGCCCGAACCGGTCGGACCGGTGGCGAGGATAATGCCGTGACTCTGGCGAATCAGCCGATCGATCCTGCGCAGATTGTCGCCCGAGAAACCCAGCCGATCAAGGTTCACGTCAACCAGCGCCTGCGCGCGGTCGAGCAGGCGCAGCACGATGCGCTCGCCAAAGGCGGTCGGAATGGTCGAGACGCGGATATCGATGTCGCGGCCGGCAATCTTGACGCGAATGCGGCCGTCCTGCGGCAATCGCTTCTCGGCGATATTGAGCCCCGACATCACCTTCACGCGCGAGTTGATGGCGGCGTGAAAGCGATTCGGCTCCGACAGCACGACGTAAAGCATGCCCTCGACGCGGAAGCGTACCACCAGGTCGTGTTCGAAGACCTCGATATGAATGTCGCTGGCGCGGTCCTTCACCGCCTGCGACAAGAGGCCGTTGACCAGCTTGATAATGGGCGCGGCGTCGTCGGCTTCGAGCAGGTCACGCGGTTCCTGTGCCAATTCGTTGGCAACGAGGTCGAGCCGCTCCTCGTCGAGGTCGATCATGAGGTCGTGGGCGGTAGTGGTGGTGGCTTGGTCGTAGGCGCGGTTAATCGCCTCGTTGATAATCTCGGCGGGTGCGACCACTGCCTGAACCGGCTTGCCAAATAGCACATGGAGGTCGTCGAGCGGCTCGTAATTGGCCGGATCGGCGATGGCGACGATGACAATGGCGCCGTCGGTCGACAACGGCAGCAGGCGGTTCTTACGCGCGTAATTTATCGGCACTCGTGAGACCAGTTCGTTCTCCACCGTGTGTTCGTCGATATGCGCCTGGAACGGCATGCCGTATGCCTGCGCGAGCGCGCGGGCGAGGCGCTGAGGTTCGAGCGCGCCCATGCCGACCAGCACGTCGGCCAGTTCCTGGCCCGGCTTCTTGCGCTGACGGGCCTTGTCGAGGTCCTGCTGCGATACCCATGAACGGTCGAGCAGGATTGACTCAAAGCTCTTGCGCGCAATAGCCATTCAAAAAGCCCTCCCGACGGCCGGTCGCTGGCATGTCATCGGAAGTTTTTTCCCCCTAAGGGCGAAGCTTCGCTTGACCCCGGATTATTAGACACGATACGCGCGGCCAGTTGCAACATTGTGTCTGCGCGACCGCCCCGGCGCCATACGTGCGCGAACAGAATGCGCAAAACCGACCGATGTTGAACACTAGTAATGGGTGATGCCTGATACTCCACCGCCCGGTCCCAGCCCGTAACTGAACCCTGACCCTTGCTTGGCCGGCATTGTACGCGTCGCGCTTGTCCATGAGACGAGTTTGCTGTTGACGAACTTCAAATCGAGAAATTTGCCCTGGTCACCCGGTTTGACCGAGGTATAGAACAGGGTCGCGGTGACGTCGTTGGTGTTGGCGCGTTCGGCGTAGCTCCAGATTTCCGTGGTGGCATTAGGGTAGCTGCGCAAGTCCGGTTCGCCCCATTTGTTGTGAACCTGCAATGAAGTCTCGCCGGGCTTGAGCGAGTTCGCGATCCGGTCGCTCCTGAGCCTGGTGCCGGCCTGATAAAATAAGCCGCATCCGCCCGCCCCTGGCACAATCGCCAACGCCATCGCCAGAATCATCGCGGGAAACACATTCCGAAGCCGCACATTCATCGGTGCGATTGTCTTTGTCCGTGCCCAAGCTTGTCAATCGCGGCGCGTGTCAAAAGCGAGGCGGTATCACACATCTATGCTATAAGGCATTTCGGTTAATTGAATCGTGAGGAGGAGGGTCCGAGATGGCGCGGAGGCTGAAGCTTGTAAAGGGAGCGGCGCATCGCAGCGCGCTTGTCTACGGCATGCGGATCTTCGGTGCCGCTGATATCGCCACTATCGACGACGCCCGCGTGCGCATGGCCGACGGCACCTCCGGCCGTATCACGATGCACTTTATCGAAGGGACCCGCGTTCAGATCCGCCGCCAATTGATGGAAAGTATCGATGCGTTTTTCGAACTGCTGGACAACGGCGAAGCTCATTAGCGTGGCAAGGCGCGTTAGCATAACTGTCGCCAACCCGTCCAGCGCTCAAATATCAACGAATACTCCACGGGCAAGGATTCCAGCGGCACGGCGAACGTGCATACGGATGCGCGCGGCTTGCGTGGTTTTCGGAGCCCCTTTGAAGAAAACCACACAGAGGGAGTAGGCTCGGGAAAATTGTTTTCCCAACAGCCGACCAGGAGGCGCGTCATACGATGGAGTTGAAGTTCGTCAAGTACGAGAAACGGGACCATCTTGCCTACATCACGTTCAACCGGCCCGAGGTGATGAATGCCCTGCATCCGTTCTGTCATGTCGAAATGGACAACGTGTGGGACGACTTCGCGGCCGACAAGGAGATGTGGGTCGCGATCGTCACGGGCGCTGGCGACAAGGCCTTTTCGGCCGGCAATGACCTGAAATACACCGCCACCCATCGGGGTGAGCCGATGCCGCGCAACAAGGGCGGCTTCGCCGGCATCACGGCGCGTTTCGATATCACCAAGCCGATCATCGCGGCGGTCAATGGCTTCGCGCTCGGCGGTGGCTGCGAAATCGCACTCGCTTGCGACATCATCATCGCGGCCGAGCATGCGCGCCTGGGCCTGCCCGAACCTCGGGTCGGCCTGATGGCGGGCGCCGGCGGCGTGCACCGTTTGCCACGGCATATTCCGCTAAAAATCGCAATGGGTATGATGCTGACCGCCAAACCGCTCAGCGCCGCCGAGGCCCATCGATGGGGCCTGGTCAATGAAGTGGTGCCACTGAAGGATCTCATTCCGACGGCGGAACGATGGGCGGCCGAAATCATGGAATGCTCGCCATTGTCGATACAAGCGACTAAGGAATCCGCGCTGGGCGGACTCGGGCTTTCGATCGAAGATGCGCTCAAAAAGAAATATCCGGCGACCGACAAGCTGATGCATTCGAAAGATGTGATCGAGGGGCCGCGCGCGTTCGCCGAGAAGCGCAAGCCCAACTGGAAGAATGAGTAGAGCGTCGAATCAGGCGATGCCGCGGTGCGGCCCGAGCGCCGCCGCATCGCCTGTCGCACCGCCGTGAATCGACCGGAACGCGGGTGGCGAGTCGGCGGCGTGGGAATGGCGCTAGATAATCTTATTC
>JBOHWJ010000206.1:0-8072 GCA_050736495.1 Binataceae bacterium (SeqCode)
CTGCAAGGCGGGGCGCATCTGGCGAATCGCGGGCATGTCGATGGGGCCATCGACGTTGACGTAGGCAATATGAATCCCCTGTGGCTGAAGGTCGCGCGCCAGCACTTGCGCCAGTCCGCGCAACGCGAACTTCGCTGGTCCGAACGCCGCCGAGGTGGGAAACGGTTTAATCCCGGCGGTCGCGCCGGTGAAAATGATAACGCCGCGCTTCTTCGCAAGCATCGCGGGCACGACCTCCTGTGCGGCCAGGAAAGCGCCGTAGGTGCCGACGCGCCAGGTATTCTCGAAGGTGGAGGGCTTGGTCTCCATCAATCGGCCGAACGGCCGCATCGCGGCGCTGTAGAGCAGCACGTCCGGGTCGCCGAGTTCGCGGCGGATTCGTCCGAAGGCGTTGGTGATATGCGCGGGCTTGCTCACGTCGGCGGCAACCGCCAGCGCCCGTCCGCCCGCGGTTTCGATTTCGCGTGCGAAGCCGGCCAGCTTGTCTTCACCGCGGGCGACCAATGCAATCGTGTAAGCCTCGGCAAAGCGCCGTGCCAGTGACCATCCCGGGCCGGCGCCTACACCGATGACGACAGCGATCGGTGAATTATTACCAACGGCCATTTCAATTCCTCCATGCCAACTTGCCGGCCGCGTAAACGTTCAGGCGATCAGCGACGAGCGCGCGCGGCGGCGCGGCGTTTACGTTTCATCTTAAAACTTGACTACCCGGTTTGGTTTTATGATGCAACCGGCTTATAAGCGGAACCAGACGCTGTATTGTAACCGTGGATGTGACGCTTTCAGTCCTGCTTCTGACGCAGATAGTGGCGCTGCGCCTTGGCGCGATTGCCGCAAAACTTCATCGAGCACCAGCGCCGGCTGCCGTTCTTGCTGTCGTCGTGGAAAAGCCACAAGCAGCGCTCATTGGCGCACTGGCGCACTCGCCGCAGTTGCGGCCCCACCAGCAGGTCGCCTGCCGACCACAATATGGGCGCGAGCAACGTGGTCGCCGCAGCTTCCGTCGCTTCGACGCGCCAACCGAAACCGCCGGCATCGCGCTCAACGCTGATACGCAACGGCGCCCGCTTCAAATTGTTGTTCAGCAGCCGCAGAACGTCTTCCGCCGGCGCGTCATCTGACGCGGCCGCATGGAAAACCTTATAGATGATCTCGCGGATCGCCAGCGCCTCGCTGAAAACATCCGCCGCCTGGGTTGGATGCGCCGCCGACCACGTGCGCATTTTCTCCGCGACCCGCGCCGGTATCGCGTCCGCGCCGACGCACCAGTCGAGCAAGTCCTTGAACCCGTGCAGGTTCTCCCGCGGTTCACTGCCGCGCCATGAGAGCGTGTTCGCGAAATCGAGACACAGGCCGTGACGTGGCGCGAGGATTAGATCGCGGGTCCACCCGATGCGATGGGACGTGGTCATTGTGTGCATACTAACCGGTATGGTGGTTGACACGCTACCGCAATCGTCGTACACCTAACCATCACGATGGTTAGATGGTCCGCAATCGCAACTCAAGCCGGAGGAGGAAATGCTCATGATCAGTCACGTATCGATAGGGGTGACGGATTTGCCCGCGGCGCGACGTTTCTACGACGCGGCGCTGGCGCCACTCGGCTGCAAGTGCCTGTTCGAGATGGACGGCGCGCTCGGTTACGGCGCGAAGGAGCCGGAATTCTGGTTGCTGGGCGTCCAGCGGCCGGTCCCGCCCGATGAAGCCTCGGGCCTGCACTTCTGCTTCGACGCGAACAAGCGCTCGGCGGTCGATGCCTTCTATACGGCCGCGCTCGGCGCGGGTGGGCGCGACAACGGCAAGCCCGGCGTGCGGCGCGACTACGGCGAGAACTATTACGCCGCGTTCGTCGTCGACCCCGCCGGTTATCGTCTCGAGGTGTACTGCGGCCGAAGCGAATAGCTACGCGGACGCGCGGTTACATCTTTGCGCCGGAGCGGGCGTTTGGGTTTCTTGCCAACGGCCCGCTTCCATTGCTTCCGTCTGATGCGCACTGTAGGGGCTGAGCCGCCAATCGTGCGGGTCGCGGGAGCATTGAGTGGCCGGCGCGTTCAGATTGATTGCCAATACGCGGCCATGCGTTGGCGTTGAGCCGCATCGGGCGGACGGCCGTAACCCGCGGCCAGATTGTCGGACAGGTGGCCGGGATCCGCCGTCGCCGGAATCACGCAGGTCACCGCCGGATTCGACACAATGAATTTCAAGAAGAACTGCGCCCAACTGGTGCAATCGAACTCGGCCGCCCATGGCGGCAATGCACGTCCGCGCACCCGGCCGAACAGGCCGCCGCCACCGAATGGACGATTGACGATCACGCCGACGCGGCGGTCGGCCGCCAACGGCAATACGCGCTTCTCGGCGTCGCGCGAATCGATCGAATAAGCCAATTGCACGAAGTCGATTTGCTCATGCTGGATAACGTCGGCGAGCGCGGGCAGCGCCGCGGCGGTGTGGTGAGTAATCCCGATGTACCTCACCTGTCCCCGCTCCTTCATCTGGCGCAACGTCGACAATTGCGTGCGCCAGTCCAGCAGGTTGTGAATCTGTATCAAGTCAATGGCGGCGGTCCTGAGCAGTTCGGCCGAACGCCGCATCTGCTGGATTCCCGCCTCGCGTCCGGTGGTCCATACTTTGGTCGCGAGAAAAGCGGAGCCGCGCGCGTGAAGCCTGGCGATCAATTCGCCGGCGACCGCCTCGGCCCGTCCGTACATCGGCGACGTATCGATCATTTTACCGCCGTCCGCAAACAGCAGCCGCGGCACATCCGCGAGCCGGTTCAGCGTGGCGGCATCGTCGCCGATGTCAAAAGTCCGCCAAGTGCCGAGTCCGATGACCGGCAGCGGCTCGCCGGTTATGGGAATCGGCCGCGTCGCCATCGCCAGTTTCGTTTGATTCATCGCGTCGCCGAAGGCCGGTATTTCCGCGAAAGCGCCTGGCACAAGCGTGCCCACACCGGCCGCGTCGAGCCTCAGGAAATCCGCGCGACAGCAGATGCGGCGCGTCGGGATCATTCGTGCTTATGGTTCTCCATCACGCGCGCCGACGATTTGAAGTGGCCGACCGCCGCCCCCGCGCGCAGTTCCATCGTAACAAAAATCGCCTCGGCAATTTCCTCGTCGGTGGCGCCGGCGAGCTTGGCATTGCGCGTATGCAGCGCGATGCAGGCGTCGCATTGTGTCACGTAGGTGACGCCTATGGCGATCAATTCCTTCATCTTGGTCGACAGCTTCCCGGGCTCGTAGACCGCCTGCTCGAAGTCGAGGAACTTCTGGAATAGCTCGGGCTGCAATTCGCGCAGCCTGCGGACACTCTTCTCATTCACCCAGTCATGTGGATCAGTCATGAGGTTCCTTTTGCTTCCGATGCGATTCGCGGTTGGCCCTCGCGGTTTACTTGCAGAGCACGGCCGCGCGGCTATGCCGACCAACGCTCGAAATCGAACGTGTCGGGTAGTTGTACAAAGATAACCCGCGCCGGCCCTTCAAGCACGCGCGTGGTATGGCCTTTACCGGTCAGATCATCCGCGACGAAAGCCTGCCCGGCCGCGCATTGCCGCTTTTGATCGTCACTGGTGCCGACTTCCAGCACGCCGGACAGCACGATGACAATCTGGCGCGCCGGAGCGTGATGCCAGCTTTGAGACAGCCCGTGCGGAAGCTCGACGAACCGAAAACTCGGCGACGGATTGGCCTTCGATTGCTGGAGATTGTTGCCGAACGAGTCGCGCCGCGCCAGCGTGATCGGCACTTCGACTTCCTGGAAGCGGGATTCGCCTTCCGCTGTCGCATAAAACCGCGTTACTTTCATTGACGCCTCCACAAGCTCCGCCCCTTGGCGGCCATTTTCGAGTGTTAAGCCGTGATGGAAAGCGGCACGCCGCCGTCGCACGGACCAGCGCGAGAGATCGCACAAACGAACACCGCCGGCAGCCGTCCGCCTTTTAAGCCACAACCTCCGGGTTTTCCGCCATGCACGCTAAATCGCCCGGTAGGTGGAAAACGACACTGTCGACGAGCGCGCATTGGGATCGGTGATAACGTTTACCACAGCCGGTTTACCGGACGCGGCTGCGCGCTCGAGCGCCGGACGGATGTCCTGCGGGCGCTCGACGTACTCCGCATGAGCACCGAATACCTCGGCAATCTTTTCGTAGCGGCTGAAGCCCAAATCGCGTCCCGCGTTCATCCCGCCGATCGCGGCCCATCCACCGTTGTTACTGATAACGATCAGCACCGGGATGTTGTGGCGCATCATGGTGTCGATTTCCAGGCCGTTCATGCCGAACGAGCCGTCACCGCTCAGCACGATCACCTGCTTGTCGGGTTTTGCCACCTTGGCGCCCATACCGAATGGCACCGCGACTCCCATACAGCCATTGGGGCCGGCGTTCACGGAATGACCCGGTGCGTATAGCGGGATCGACTGGCGCGCGAAATTCAGGGTCTCATGTCCGTCCACCACCACGATCGCGTCGCGGTCCATGAAGTCGCGCACTTCCTTGCACAGGCGCAGCGGATGGATGGGAACCGCGTCGGAGTTGAGCAGGGCCTGCGATTTCTCCTGCGAACGTTTTTCGTAACCGCGCAGCGTTTCGGTCCAGGGTGATTCCTTGCGGCCGCGAAAGGCGCCGCGGCCTTCGTCGATCAATTGACCCAGGACCATTTTCGCGTCGCCAACGATGCCTATGTCGATGGGCCGATTACGACCGATCTCTTCGTCGGAGATATCCACCTGGATGAATTTAGCGTTCTCGGACCAGCGCGGCGGCTGCCCGAAGCCAATGATAAAATTGAACCGCGTGCCTACGACCAACACCACATCGGCTTCCTTCCACGCCTGGTTGCGCGCGCCAAGAAAGCTTAGCGGATGATCTTCCGGAATTACGCCGCGTCCCTGCGGGGTTGTGTAGAAGGGAATGCCGCTCAGGTCGACGAACTCCTTGAGCTCCGCCATCGCTCTCGACCAGAATACGCCCGTACCGGTCAGGATGAGCGGGCGCTCGGCCTGCTTGAGCAAGGCGATAGCCTTTTTGATCAGGTCCGGGTCGCCCGTTACGCGCGGCACGGTGTGGGCTTTCTTCGGGAACATGACCTCGTTTTCTTCGATTCGCCGGTAAAGCACGTCGCCCGGCAGGTCGACGTAGACCGGTCCCGGCTGCCCGCTGGTCGCAACACGAAACGCCTTGTTGATGACCTCCGGGATGCGGCGGGTATCGATGACCCGCTCGGCCCATTTCGTGATCGGCTTGAACATGCCGACTTGATCCATCTCCTGGAACGCGCCCATACCGGCCTGTGCCACGGCGCTGGCGCCACCGAGCGCTACCACTGGCACGGCGTCGAGAAAAGCGTTACCAACGCCGGTGATGAGGTTGGTCGTCCCCGGTCCCGACGCGGCAAAGCATACGCCAGGCTTGCCGGTGACCCGGCTATACGCATGCGCCGCCATCGCGGCGGCTTGCTCATGACGCACGTCAACTGAACGGAACCGCTCTATGCAGCGGGATGCGACATCGACCATTGGCCCGCCGGTGAGATAAAAGACGGTATCCACCCCTTCGTCCTGTAGCGCCTTAGCGACGAGATCGTTTCCGCTAACCTTGGCCATGGTTGGATCCTCCCGAGCCCAATCACTACCGCTAATCGGGCACGTATCCAAACGCCCGCGGCGCGGGTGCATCGTGCGCGGACGACCGTGTGAGGCCGGCGGTCAGGTCTGCGCCAACCTGGGAAAGCCGCGGTAATATTCGGAGTGATCGCCGGAATGGTTTGACATACCAGGCCGCGTCAGACATCCGCGCGGACTGATGAAGCTGTAAATCCGCCGCCGCGGTCGCTCATGCCAACCGATGTTGAACGCGCATAGTCTGGGAAAAAACTGGAGGCCGCTGTAAGGCAGATGATCGTGAACCCACCACGCCAGCGCGCGCCAATCGCCGCCCTTCACGTAACGGTCGGCGAACCAGGGTATGACGATGCAGGCCATCGCGCCCATATGGCCATTCGCGTCGCGGCGATCCCAGATGTGCCGTCCGCCGTTGCTTGGGTTTGAGGCGCAATTGAAGCCGCGGGTATTGCCGAATTCGTTCACGCCGCATGAACGATAAGCGGAACGTATAGCCAGCCGGCCGAACGTCGCTTGCAACGGTTCGAGCAGCGCCTCGCAGAGTCTTCGTCCGGCTTCGATGGCTAAATCGGGATCGTCGGGGATATTGGCGATGCCATACAGGTTGGATATTTCACTGTATAGGAAGTCGCGCATGAAGAAGGATCGCGACAATCGTACTCTGCCTAGTGACTCGAGACTCTGTACGGACCGCGGCCGGCGCATTTGGCATTTGCCTCCAAACAATCGATGGCGCGGCAGTCCTCTTGGACCTCACGCCCTGCGATACCGATGAGAGAATTATCCTTCCCCTCGGCCCGGACGGTAAGTTTCCTCCGAAGGCGCGCCCCCCAACTTCCTCGCCGCGCCTTCGCCCCCCTTTAAACGACGTTCGCGGCGGACGAGCTTTCGGTGCTATCGATTAGCAGGCAATACCCTTCCACCAAATTAGACGATCAAAGAGGAGGTCCGGCCATGAAGCTCTACAACTATTTTCGGTCCTCGGCGAGTTACCGCGTGCGCATCGCCGCCAGCCTAAAAGAGCTCAGCTACGACTATGTCTCGGTCAACCTGATGAAGCGCGAATCACATACGCCCGACTACCTTGCGCTGAATCCGCAGGGCGTCGTGCCGACGCTGGAAGAGAACGGCAAGACGCTTACCCAGTCGCTGGCGATTTGCGAGTACCTCGAGGAGACCCATCCGAATCCACCATTGTTGCCGCGCGATCCGGCCGGCCGCGCGCGCGTGCGAGCGTTGGCGCTTGCCGTCGCATGCGAAATTCATCCGCTCGCCGGTGGACGTTCGCAGGCCTACCTCGGCAAAGTGCTGAACGCCAGCGAGGAACAACGCGCGGCCTGGTCACGGCACTGGATGGCCGAGGGCTTCGGCGCAATCGAGGCGATGCTGGCGAATTCGAAGGAGACTGGCCGCTTCTGCCACGGCGATACCCCAACGATCGCCGATGCGTTCCTGGTGCCGCAGGTATACAACGCGAAAAACGCGGGTGTTGATATGTCGAAGTTCCCGACGATTCAGCGAATCTGCGACGAATGCGCAAAGGTCGAAGCAATCGATCGCGCCCGTCCAGAACGCCAACCCGACGCCGCCTGATGCTGGCTGTCAAAGGCAGTTGCGATTTGTGAAGCTTCGCGAAGTACGGTAGTCGGAGCTACGGCCGCGGACTAACCCCAACACGGAGGTTGATGATGGATCTGCTTCTTAAGGGCAAGACGGCACTGGTTCTGGGCGGTAGCAAGGGCATCGGGCGGGGCGTCGCTGACGCGTTGGCGGCCGAGGGAACCGCGGTGGCGTTGCTTGCGCGCGGTCAGGAAGCGCTGGACAAGGCCGTCGCTGAAATCAGCGCGCGCGGCAACGGTCGCGCCATCGGCGTCGCCGCCGACCTCGCCGACTGGTCCGCCGTCGAGCGCGCGGTCGCCGCTACGCGCCAGCAACTCGGCCCCATCGATATCCTGCTCAACAATTCGGGTGGTCCGCCACCCTCGCCTGTAAGCGGCCTCTCAGCGGAGTTGTGGGAGACGCAGTTCCGGTCGATGGTGCTGGTGATTATACGGCTCACCGATTTAGTCTTGCCGGACATGCGCGCCCGTCATTGGGGCCGCATTATCAACGTTGCCTCGACCGCCGTGGTCGAACCGATCGCGGTCATCGGCATGTCGAATACATTGCGCGGTTCGATCGCCGGATGGGCCAAGACACTGGCGGGAGAGGTGGCGCGCGACGGTATCACTGTTAACACCCTTCTGCCGGGCGCGATCGAGACCGATCGTGTACGACAAGTACAGCATGCGCAGGCCGCGAAGGAGGGCGTCACCGCCGAGGATCTCGGGCGCCGCGCCGGCCGTGGGATTCCGGTTGGCCGTCTGGGCACCCCGGCCGAGTTTGGCGCGGTCGCGGCCTTCATCGCGAGTCCGCTGGCTTCTTATGTAACCGGGTCGTTG
>JBOHWJ010000207.1:0-21211 GCA_050736495.1 Binataceae bacterium (SeqCode)
CCTCTCACTTGGGTGCGCGTCCTTCCGGCCATCCGGTAACGGTCGGGTCAATCGGGTCCAGCGGCACTTTGGCGGTCTTCAGAAAACCGGCGATGGCGCGCCAAAAGCCCGCCACGAGCAGCAATTCGACCAATTCACCGTGTCCCAGCGAGCGCTCCAGTATCGCCCAGGTCGGAGCTGACACCTCCGCATGGTCGAGCAACTCGTCGGTCGCGCGGATGACGGCGCGGTCGAGTTCGGAGTAGACGCCGCATTGGTCCGGTTCGCGCACGCCGAGGATCTCTTCGTCGGTCAGCTTGAGTTGACGCGCGACACCGACGTGCTGGCAGAATTCGTATTCCGACGCGGTGCGCCATCCGGTGCGCAGGATCACCAGCTCCCGCAGGCGCGGGTTGAGGGTGTTACGGTACATCAGGGTGATGAGCAGGTTGGCAACGGCGCTCGCAGCCTTGGGGCTTTGCAGCAGCGTGCGAAAGGCGTTGAGCTGCGCGGTCTGGTCCTGAACGTTCACTTCTCGCGCTCGCTTTTGCGCTTCCTCGAGGGGTAGAACCGGGATCATATGGTGTCCTCCTGCGCTGAATACTCGAAGCAGTTCCGGAACCTAGCTAAGGCTCGTGCCGAATGCCGAGGCAATAATGCACCGAACCCGCGCGTATGCGCGCGCTGCTAAGGCGCATCCTCGGTGCTTCGACGTTTTGCAGTGCGCCGCAAATCCATCTAGGCTGTGACGCGGATCACATGTTCGGAGGTGGGGATGATGGGTTGGTGGTGCGGTCCTGCCGGACGAGGC
This sequence comes from Binataceae bacterium (SeqCode), assembly GCA_050736495.1. GTDB lineage: Bacteria > Desulfobacterota > Binatia > Binatales > Binataceae > JBOHWJ01. Next base: position 791 of record JBOHWJ010000207.1, read on the forward strand.
GTTTGCGCGCGTTTTCTTTCCTGTGACATTACGACATTGGCGCATGGTGGCGAGCGGATACGTGGCGTCCTCATTCCCACCATGACGTTGGTTACCGCCGCGTCATTGCTGATTGTGGCCACTTTCGCGCAAGCTGCCGTGCACGAATCGATCGTGATCGACGCCGCTAGCGGCCGGGTGCTGGAATCCCACAACGCGACTGCGCAGACCTATCCGGCATCGCTGACCAAGCTGATGACGCTGTACCTGGTCTTCGGCGCGCTCGACAGTGGCAAGCTCACCTTGAACAAGGAGTTGCCGGTTTCGGCGCACGCCGCGGCGCAGCCACCGACGCGGCTGGGACTGCACCGCGGCGAAACCATCGCGGTCGAGTCCGCCATTCTCGCGATCGTTACCAAATCGGCCAACGATGCGGCCGTGGTGTTAGGCGAGGCCTTAGGCGGTAGCGAGGATCATTTCGCCGGGATGATGACCCAAGAGGCGCGTCAACTCGGCATGACGCAGACAGTCTTTCGCAATGCCTCGGGGTTGCCCGACCCCGAGGAACGCACCTCCGCGCGCGACATGGCGACGCTCGCGCTTGCCCTCATCGCCGACTATCCGCAGGACTACCATTTCTTTTCGGTGCGCAGTTTCATTTTTCACGGACGCGTCATCGCTGGTCACGACCATCTGCTGGGTGAATTCCCGGGCGCCGACGGCCTCAAGACCGGCTACACGCACGCGGCCGGCTATAACCTCGTGACCTCGGCGATACGTAGCGGCCGCCGCCTGATCGGGGTGGTGATGGGTGGCCCGACTTTCCGCGCGCGCGACCAGCGCATGATAGCGCTGCTGACAGACGGCTTCGCGCACGAGACCGCCAAGATGGAAATGGCCAAGGCCGCGCCCGCTGACGCCGATGGCGACGGCCCCGCGCCAATCGAACCGGTAACGGAGAAACCGTCTACCGTGATGAAGACGACTCATGATGCCGAAGTGAGGGACGCGGCGGCCGCAACCGTCGCCGCCACCGAAATGCGTCCGGACCGGCGCTCATGGCGGGTCGAAGTCGGTGCCCTGTATCGCCATCGCCACACGGCCTGGGGCGCGCTTCTAAGCGCGCTTCACACCTTTCCGCGCAAATTGCATGGAATCGAATCCGCGATCGTGCGGGTCCATGAAGGCAGATCACGCGGCTACCGCGTCGAGTTGACTGGCCTCACACGCGCATCCGCCAGAGATACCTGCGCCGCGTTCAGGCACAAACAATTCGTATGCAGGATCGTGGGTCCGGCCTCGCGCGACAGCGTGCTCGAAGCGAAAGCGCACTGAGGGCCCGTATCGACGACGGATGCCGCGCGCGCGGCCTCCGTCACGAGCGGGCCGGCGCGTTTCCTGTTGTCTACGCCTTTTCAAGTTGCCTGAGTGACATCGGCGTGCAACGCTGGCTTCGGGATCGGATTGGCATGTCGGCGCATTATCTCACCGCTCGCAACCCGTTTCGTGGCCAGGATGCGACACGCATCCTGCTGACGGCGATTGGCGCGGCTATAATGCTGGCGGCGGGCGGCTGCGCCACGATGAATCCACTTGGCGCGATGGCGGGAACGTCGCCGCGGCGGCAAGCGCAGAATCTCGATCCGATGCTGCAGGCGGCAGGCTTTACGCCGTTGTCGGCGTCTACACCGCGGCAGAAGCAGGATCTCAAATCGCTTCCGGCGCTGAGTCTCCACTACTACGCCGATGCCAACGGCATTAACCATTACTGGGTCGCCGATCCGGAAAAGTGCGGATGTCTGTTCACCGGCGATGAAGCCGCATATCAGCGCTACGAGAATATAAAACTGCAAAATCAGTTGACCGAGCGGCGGCAAGACGCCGCCGAGGCCAACATGCGGGCGCAACAGATGAATGGCCCATTCGGTCCACCCGGTTTGGGTCCGTTCGGCCCACCAGGTTTCTCCGGGCCGTTTGGCGGCTTCGGCAGTTCCGGCCTCAGCATCTCTTTCTAACGTGCCCTGAGTCCATTTGTCGTCTATCACTGTCCAGACGCCGGTCAATACGCGCCAACTCACGTCGTTCATCGTCGCTAATCAAGACTGACTGCTTAAGCCTGTTAGACAGTGTATGATTACTCTTTGACGGCTATCCCGGAGCAGTCATGTTCGCGCATGCGCGCCGCGCACGGTGTGGGGAGCATTCAAGCGATGAAACGTTTAATTTCTTGGGGCGGAGCGGCTATATGCCTGCTCGCAATGGCCACGATTTCGACGCCGGCCGGAGCTCAAGCGGTTTGCAATCAAGATAACAGGTTGGCGCGTCCGATTCCGCTCGGCGTCTCGGGCGGATGCCGCCGCGGCGGTTCGTGACGCTCACAACAAGACCCTCACGGCTATTCCGGGCGCGGTTGGGACCGGAATCGGATTCGATAACCAGACTGGCGGTCTCATGATTCAGGTTTACGTGAAACAGATGACGGTCGCGGCCCAGGACGCGGCTCCGGCCGAGTTGGATGGTACTTCGGTTGAGCTGATCGAGACTGGCGAAGTCAACGCATTTTAAATTCGCAGGTCTCAGGGGGTGCGGTGGTGCCGCCATCGTACGCGAGTTCGCTCGGCGGGGACGCCTTTTGAGCAGCGTCCCCTTTCTTTTTCACGCTTGCTAGGGAATCTCTGCACAAGTCATTTTTGTCATTCTGAACGGAGTCCGCGAAGTGAAGAATCCCGGAAAAACTTCAGAAAAAGAACAGAATCCGGGATTCCTCGCTGATTCCAAACGCACGTCGCCGACTCCTTTGCTCGCTTCGCCTTAAGCTCCGCTAGAGGCGCTCGGAATGACCACACGACAGCTTGTGCAGAGCTTCCCTAGCGCTCACTCGGGATGCGCGCGCAAGCTTTAGTGACAAGGATGGTGCGGCGTTCGCACGATCTCATCGTATGCGTTTGTGCAAATCACATTTGGTGCGTGCGCTATGCGATCGCGAAAGTTATAATTGCGCGCCGCTGTTTCGTGCTCGCGGGGGGAAAATGAACAGGCTTGTCTCGCCGGCTTCGTCCGTATCATTCGCAGTCTTCGTCATCGCCACTATCGCGACTCTCTGTGCGCCGGCGCGCGCCGCGATGCTGCATCTGCGGGTCGATCCCAAGAGCTCGAAGATCACGGTGACGGTGGCCAAGCCCATCGAACGGCTGCAGGGCGACGTTACCGCCACCTTCACTATCGCGCGAGGCGAGGTCGACGGCGATCCGCTCAACCCCGCTACCGCGCATGTGCATCTCGTGATCGATGCGACCAGCTTCGATTCGGGTTTCGACCATCGCGATCGCAAAGTGTTGCACTCCTCGCTTCAGACCTACGACTACCAGACCATTACGTTCGACAGCACGCGTATCGAGGATGTTGAGGTCGAGTCACCCGGCGGCGTGGGCAAGGCAACCGTGGTTGGCAACTTGACGCTGCATGGCACCACCCGCGAAGTTCGCGTGCCGATGAACGTATCGTTCAGCCCTGAGCATCAGCTTTACGCCGACGGCGCGGTCACCCTCACTTACACTGACTTCGGCGTGACGGTACCGCGCATTTTCGGCACGTTGGCGGCGAGTGATAAAGCCGCCCTCAGCTTTCATATCGTCGCGATGCCGCCCGCGCCGCCGTCCACGCCGGGCGCCAGTTGATGCTTGCGGTCGCCGCACCGAGCACATCCCGCCGCCGTCGCGAGACCTCGGTCAATGGTCGCCGCCGCCCGATATGCACTATAATGCAGGCCTAACTCGCCACGGCGGAGGATCGCAGTGATCGAACTTCAAGTCAGCCCCGATCGCTATCATCATTGGAAACTCAGTTTCGATGGCGCGGTGGCGACATTGGCGCTGGACGTGGCTGAGGACGCGGGTTTGATTCCGGGCTACGAACTCAAGCTCAACTCCTACGACCTCGGCGTCGATATCGAACTGAACGATGCGCTGCAGCGTCTGCGGTTCGAGCACCCCGAAGTCGGGAGCGTGATTATAACTTCGGCCAAGGATCGCATCTTTTGCGCTGGCGCCAACATCAAGGCGCTCGGGCAGGCGAGTCATTCATTCAAGGTGAACTTTTGCAAGTTCACCAACGAAACGCGCAACGCGATCGAAGACGCGACCCGTAATTCGGGCCAGACCTATATCACCGCCATTAATGGCGCCTGCGCGGGCGGTGGCTACGAACTTGCGCTCGCGACTGACTACATCCTCATGGCGGACGACGGCGCGACCGGCGTATCCCTGCCGGAGATTCCGCTTTTGGCGGTGCTGCCCGGTACCGGCGGCCTCACGCGCCTGGTCGACAAGCGCAAGGTTCGGCGCGACCGCGCCGATTTCTTCTGCACCACCGAAGAGGGCATGCGCGGCAAGCGGGCGGTCGAATGGCGGCTGGTAGACGAAGTCGTGCCGCGAACGAAATTGGCCGAGGCGGCGCGGCGCAAGGCGCTGGAAGCGGCGGATCGTTCACCGCGGCCGCGCGGTGCGCGCGGATGCGCGCTCACGCCGCTCACGCGCGGCCTTGGCGAAAATCTCATTCGCTATCAGTATGTGAAGGTCGAAATTGATCGCACGTTCGCGGTCGCGCATCTCACAGTTCATGGACCGGCATCGCCACCGCCTTCGAGCAGCGAGCAGATTCATTCCCATGGCGACGGCTTCTGGCCGCTGGCGCTGGCGCGCGAACTGGAAGACGCGATTTTCCATCTGCGCTTCAACGAGGAAAGCATTGGAACGTGGGTGATTCGCAGCGAAGGAGATGCGCGGCTGGTCCAAGCGTACGACCGCGTGCTGCTCGACCATGCCGGCGACTGGCTGGTGCGTGAAATAATGCTCTATCTCAAGCGCACGCTGGCGCGGCTCGACGTGACCTCGCGTTCGATGTTCGCGCTGGTCGAGCCGGGGTCGTGCTTTACTGGCACCCTGCTCGAACTGGCGTTGGCCGCGGACCGCATCTATATGCTGAACGGGCGGCGCGAGAGCGACGAACTTGCGCCGGCGGCGGTCGAGCTTACAGGCGTCAATTTCGGCGCCGTGCCGATGTGCAATGGCCTTTCGCGTTTGCAAACCCGCTTTCTCGATGACGCGGCGCGGGTCGAAGCGTTGCGCGGCACGATCGGCGAAAGGCTCGAGGCCGATGAAGCCGACGCGCTTGGCCTGGTGACCTTCGCCCCCGACGACATCGACTGGGATGACGAGGTGCGGCTCGCGATCGAGGAGCGCGCGGCGTTTTCGCCCGACGCCCTCACCGGGATGGAGGCGTCGTTGCGCTTCGCCGGTCCAGAAACACTGGAGACGAAGATTTTCGCGCGCCTTTCCGCATGGCAGAACTGGATTTTCCAGCGCCCCAATGCCGTCGGTGAGAAGGGCGCGCTCAAACTCTATGGAACGGGCCAAGGCGCCGAGTTCGACTCGAGGAGGGTATAAATATGCCCATCGATTACGCGCAACGGATTCCCAACAACGTAAACCTGTCCGACAATCGCCGACTGCAAAGGGCGCTGGAACAATGGCAGCCCGGCTTTCAGCAGTGGTGGCGTGAAATGGGTCCGGTGGGCTTTCAGGAAAAGCAGGTTTACCTGCGGACGGCGACCTCGGTCGACGCCAGCGGATGGGCGACTTTCGGTTACGTCACGATGCCGGAATATCGCTGGGGTGTGTTTCTCGCGGAACCGCAACCCGATCGGAAAATCGGCTTCGGCCAGCATCAGGGCGAGCCGGCATGGCAGGAGATCCCGGGCGAACATCGCGCGGCCTTGCGCCGGCTGATCGTCACGCAGGGTGATACCGAACCGGCCTCGGTCGAACAGCAGCGCCATCTCGGACGTACCTGTCCGTCGCTCTATGATTTACGCAACCTGTTCCAGGTCAACGTCGAGGAAGGGCGCCATCTGTGGGCGATGGCCTACCTGCTTCATGCCTATTTCGGCCGCGACGGCCGTGAGGAGGCCGAAGCATTGCTGGCGCGCCGCTCGGGCAGCGAAGACCATCCGCGCATCCTCGGCGCCTTCAACGAACCCACGCCCGACTGGCTATCGTTTCTGATGTTCACCTTTTTCACTGACCGCGACGGCAAGTATCAGCTTGCGAGCCTGGCCGAGTCGGCATTTGATCCGCTCTCGCGCACCTGCCGCTTCATGCTGACCGAAGAGGCGCATCATATGTTCGTCGGCGAGACCGGTATCGGCCGCGTGGTGCGGCGTACCTGCGAATTGATGCGGGAACATGATACCGATGAGGTCGGCCGTTTCGGCGGCATCGATCTCAAGTTGATGCAGAAGTATCTGAATTTCCATTACTCAGTCTCGCTCGACCTGTTCGGCGCCGAACTCTCCACCAACGCGGCCAACTATTACAGCATGGGGCTTAAGGGACGCTACAACGAGGATGATCGCGCGGACGACCATCGCTTGACCGCCTCGCACTACGTCATCACACAGGTCGAGGAAAATCGCATCGTGCGGAACGAGCAGCCCGCGCTGCTCGCGCTCAACGAAACGCTGCGCGACTCCTATATCGCCGATTGCGCACGCGGCCTCGCGCGCTGGAACAAGATTATCGGAAACGCCGGAATCGCTTTCGAGCTCAAGCTGCCGCATCGCGCGTTCCATCGCGCGATCGGCGACTGCGCCGCGCTCAAGGTGAACCCCGACGGCGAGATCATCGCCGAGGCCGAATGGGATGCGCATCACGCGCAATGGCTGCCGACCGCCGAGGAACGCCGGTTTGTCGGCTCATTGATGCACGAGGTGACGGAGCCGGGTAAATTCGCGGGCTGGATTGCGCCGCCGGCACGCGGTATCAACCATCAGGCGCTCGACTTCGATTATGTGAAGCTGGCGTGACAGTCGATTTGAGGGCCCGGCACGCGGACGGTGGCGCCGCATTGGTCGGCGGCTCGCTGTCGAAAACGAAGCGTTTTCGGTGCTAATGGTTGACGTGAGATCGAAACGGTTAAAGAGGGCGCCAGGATGAGTCAGCCAAAGCCCGTCCGCGTGCATGTCGTCGCCGGAGGCTTTCCACCCGGTTCGTCCGCCGGCCATGACATGGACTACGCGCGCTTGCGCATCCTTCAATTGTTGCAGGAGACGCGGATACGCGCGAGCGTTGCGAACGATTTTACCGACGTCGCGAAATGGCTGCCGGGCAGCCAATTGATGATCAGCTACGTCGCCGGACCCTACCTCAACGACGATCAGAACCAATTCGTACGCCGATGGCTCGCGGAGGGTGGACGCTGGCTTGCGCTCCACGGCACCAGCGGCGGGAGAGCCACGCCGGTGGACGAGAACCGCCGCGCTCGCAAAATGGTCAAGATGAGCCATCATGCCACCTTGGGCAGTTTTTTTCTCAACCATCCGCCAGTGCGGAAATTCCGCGTCGATGTCGCCGATCGGGGGCATGCGGTCACGCGGGGTTTACCAGCCAACTTCGAGACGACGGACGAACTCTACTTCATCGAACTTCAGGAACCGGCCTCATGCCATGTGCTGCTGACGACCGAGCTTCCAAATGATCCGTCGCCGCCGGGCTTCGGCTTCGTCTACGACAAAGACACCTCGCTTATGCCCGATGGCAAAACGCGCGTGCTTGGTTACGCATATGAGGTAGGCAAGGGCGGCGTGACCTACATCGTGCTCGGTCATTGCCACAACCCGGCGAACAACGTGCAGCCGTTCGTGGACGCGAGCGTGGAACCATCAGGCGCTACGCCGAAACTGTTTCGCGGTTCATGGGAGACCGACGCCTTCGAGCGCTTGTTGCGCAACGGCATCGATTGGGGTACAGCGCAACAACCATGAGATGAGCGCTGAAGGATAGCGCATCGCAATTCGTATCGGTTGCGCCAGCGGCCATCTGCCGATGACAGCCACGTGTGTCTGCGTGGTCTTCGTGACCGATGGCCGGCCCTCGAGCACTTCGTGGCGAAGCGCGACCTTTGGCTATACTGTGGCCGCCGTCGCAGTCGTCTCACTGATAGCGGCGATTTTTATTCAGCCCGCTTCCATTATTGCGTGGACGCTGTCATGGCGGCCGTTGGTGTCACTTGGCAGGATTTCCTATGGCGCCTAACTGTTTCATCCGCTAATCGCGCGGAGTGCTGCGCACGATTCCGTGCGTGCCATAGGCGGGAGCTGTAGCGGGATTTGGATGGTATCGCTCGTCGTGCTGCCCTTGACCTGGATCGTCGCCGCAATCCACTATCATTGCGTAGAGTGATGGTTCATGCCCGATCGGCGCCGGCCGGCCGGGCCCTACGCGGGCGCCAAAGCCGCCAGCCGGTGCCCACGTGCTTCGGCGCGATCTGAAAGACTGCGCCACGGCTTTTTCGGATTAGCTTTTCAGCCCGCAAGCGACAATTTGGCGTGTGGAGTGGTTCGGCGGATTTCTTTTGGGGAACGCGTATATTTCGCCGGCATGCCGAACCGCCGAGAATGAACCGCGCGAAGCGTGTCAGATGATCTGGCCGGGCTGTGGTCCAGGCACCATTTCTGCCAGGTCGGCATCTTTGGCGGCGCCGGGGTTTATGCGCCGTTCGGTAGCGCGTTTGACGCGTCGTTGTTCTTTTTCCAACTGTTTCTGTCGGCGGGTCTGCTCTCTGCGGCGTTTTTCCAACTGTTCATCCTCTCTTCATCGCTGTGGGATTGGCTCTTTAGTATCGGCCGATATCGTCGGTCCCATTTTCGCGGCCTGAACAGGTTGCCGAGCACGGGGCAAAGCGGGCCGCAATCAGTGCCAGATAGCGCTGTTCGCTTCACCAGGAACCGGGAAGGGCGGGCCGAAGCCCGCCCATTTGCGGCGCTGTTACCAGCGATTACGGCCGCGGTCACCGCCGCCACCGCTCCGGTTACCGCCGCCAAAGCTCGACTCGCGCGGCTTGGCCTCGTTCACCTTGATGTTCCTGCCCTTGAGCTCGGTGTCATTGAACTGCGCAATGGCCTTGGAGGCTTCATCGGCATTGGCCATCTCGACAAAGCCGAAACCTTTGGACTGGCCGGAAAATTTGTCCGTGATTACGGCGACACTCTGCACCTGTCCCGCTTGTGAAAATAGCTGTTCCAGGTCGCTGTTGGAAACCGAGTAGGCCAGATTGCCTACGTACAATTTGCTGGGCATATTTGCCCTCCGTGATTATTTGCCGGGAAGCTCTCGAACAGAAAAACCCGGGCTAATTCCCGAGTCTATGTGAAAGGAACAATCCGAGCGTTACCATGGAGTCTACGCTATTTCCGCTGCGAATGATACGGGGTGCCAAAATCTCATGGACGGTTGCCACGATACGCGCGTTCACCGTTCGATGAACACCCCGCGCGGATTCGCCCGGACAGTCGGAGCGGGTGGCGATGTGAACTGTTGCCAGATCGTAGCACTTACGGCGTGGTCCTCATATTGCCAGGCTTCTAATCGTGTATGCGCCGCATGCTCACCTCGCCTTGGCTCAACGATGGGTGGAGTTCGGTTGAGGCTGGCGCGGCCGCGGCGTGCGCGCTATAAAACTGCTCTCATGGGGAAGCCGGACGTGTCGTGGCACGCCCAGTCGCTGCGACTCACCGTTCAACGATGTCGAACGACTTACCGTGCGACACTCGCGGCGCATCATTGCTCCTCTGGGCGCTGACGGCACGGCACAGGCAATTTCTAGTGTCGGCAATGCGGCGGCATTGCGGAACTACGGGGGGCGTCAGATCAAATCGTACCACCACCGGGCATATCCAGTGCCTCCGGGCGCAAGCAGGGATTCTCGCCCGGCGTTCTGCTGATAGTGCTGCTCGCGGCGCTTGGCATCAGCGCTCCGCTGCTCCGTTCGCCGGCGCGGTCGCCCCCGCGCGGGCCATCGTGCCATTGGACAAGTGAGATCCGCCAGAACTGCCCCGACACGATTCCGTTCCTGACTTCATCGGACTTGCTCTATGTCCATTCCGAGTTCGACAGCGAACTCAAGGGAACGCTGGTTCTTTCCACCTATCCACTATTTTCAATCAGCCAGGTATGGACGTGGCCATTTACCGGCCGCCAGCGGCGTATCCAGTTTCCGAGCGGCGATGCCGAGGGTATCTACAACGCGGTGTTGGCCGCTTTGGGCGACGAGGCCTCAATGGAGGACTATGCCGATCCGCTGTCCACCGACTCGCAGAGTCCGCCGCTGTGGCTGAGCGTCGTTGGCAATGACGGCCTCTGGCCCGTAGGGTTCATTCACGCGTCCACCGGCCGGGTGTTCGAACGCTCGTCCAGCGCGGTCCTGGGCACTCTGCCGATTAGCCTGGGTTTCAATCTCTATCCGCGCGCATTTGAAATTGCGTTCTTGCTGGCCGTTCTCGTTTGCCTGTTGCCTGCTCCGATGCTGCTCAGGCGTTTTCCCGTTTCTCGCGGCGGAGCCGGACGCCTCGACCGGATTAGTCCGCCGAGCCCCCACGGCTCGCGATGTTCATGAGCGATTCGGTGAATTCCAGCCGCGTGCTCGAGCGCCGCCTATCCTTTCTGTCGCTAGCGCTCGTGTTGCTGACGATTTACGTGGTTGCGGCGAGCATTTTTGTCCTGCCGTTGCGGGTGCTGTTGGGATTCAATCGGGACTTTGTGGTGTTCGGGATGTGGTCGTGGACCAGGGCGATAGTCGTCGCCGCGATCATTCTCTTGGTGATCTTTGTCGCCGCGGTGGTTCTGATGAGCGTGTTTTCGATCGGCCGATACGCGTTCGGGGAATGGAAGCGGCCGGCAAGCTTGGCGCCGCTCACAACATGGATCACAGCGCTCGCCAGCGGCGCCGGTGCGCTGCTCGCTTGCGGATTTGCAATTTCAATCTGGCGATCGGGCGCCACCACCGCGCTTTTCTATTTCATCCGCACCGCGAACATGTGGAACGGCGTCTCGGTGCTTTTACCGCTCATGTTCCTCGGCATCGCCGCCCTGATACTGGGGGTTGGTGAGTTGCCGCGGCTCAATCTGCTCGAAGGCAATGGGCTGGCCAGCCCGTTCCTCGGCTTCGGCGCCGCCAAGTCTTTCACGGGCGTCGAAGACGGCGAACGCCGTATCATCGAGTTGCTCGGATGTCCCGCGGAAAAGCTGCCGAACGCCGCCCTCTGGATGGCCCTGCCGCTGGTCATCTTCTTGTATTTCATCTTGTCCGGCCTGAGCGCGATTCCAATCGACGGAGAATTTTTCGGTTTGTTCTTCGGTCTCGTTGAGATGTTCGTGTCCACCGCGTTCCTGATTGTGTTTGCGCGTTTCATATGTATATGGATCGAAGTGCGCCGTCTGCTGAACCGGCTTGATTTTCATCCGACGCGTGTCATTCCGCAGCCGGAATAGGTAGTCGGCACCGCGACGATCCGAATACCCTCCCGCAGGGTCAGCGCTTTGGCCAAACCGATAGTCGAGCCGCCGCCAATTGCGACCAAGCCGTCGGCGCGGCGCCGCAACGCTTCCATGCGCGCGTCATGCACTGCCACAACCGGAATGTCCCTAAGGGCTTGATCGTAGATTCTCGCGCGCCCGCCGGCAAATTCGCCGGCGACTTGCTGAGCCAGCCGCCGGCGGCCGGGGCTGCACAGAATGAGCGGCCGGCCCCCGCCGAGTTGCCGGATTTCCTGCACTACCTGGCCGAACCCGCCGGCGCCGAAGACGACCCTATTGGGGAAACCCGTGGAAACAAAGGTTATCATCTTGGCCCTTCGCGCTGTCCAGCGTCCTGGAACTGACTACCACTGTTTTAGTCACTTTACCTGCATTGTTATCTGCCGCGCGGCGCTGAGCGTATTGCGCAAGAGCATCGCTACCGTCATCGGACCGACGCCCCCCGGAACCGGAGTGATGAAGCTTGCGCGCTCTCGCGCGGTCTCGAATTCAACGTCACCCCGTATGCCGGCCGGGGTGCGATTTATTCCGACATCGATCACTATCGCACCTGGCCGAATCCATTCGCCGCGAATCACGCCCGCTTTGCCAACCGCCGAAATCAGCACCTCCGCCGCGGCCACGTCGCTGGCCAGGTCGCGCGTGAACTCGTGACAAAGAACCACCGTCGCGCTGCATTCGAGCATCAGCAACGCCAGTGGCTTCCCCACCAGCGCACTCATCCCGACGATTACGGCGCGCTTTCCCACCGGGTCGATTCCGGTTCGTTTGATAAGCTCGATTACACCAAGTGGCGTGCAGGGGCGCAGTCCGGGCTCACCCGCGAGCAGGCGCGCCTGGCTCGTTGGGCATAGCCCGTCCACATCCTTCTCGGCGGTAAGCTCTGCGAGCGCGGAATTCTCCAGCGCCCGATCGGGCAACGGCAATTGCACGAGGATCCCGTGCACGCCGCGATCGCGATTGAGGCGGTAGATGAGATGGACCAGTTCGTCCTCGCTCACATTCGCCGGCAAATGATGAACGTTCGAGGCGATTCCAACCTGGCGGCAGGCGCGTTGCTTGGTTCCGGCATAAAGCTCGGAGGCCGGGTCATCGCCGACCATGACCACGGCGAGGCCGGGCCGCACTCCATGCTCGCGAAGCAACAATTCGGCGTCGCGGCGAACCTGGCTACGGACTTCGCTGGCGGCCTGCTTGCCGTCCAGGATTTGCCCGGCTGGCGCCGCCGCGTCGGCGCGCGAGGTCTCGATCTCAGTCGAAAACGACCGTTTTATTGGCATATGACAAGACCCGTCGTTGCAAGTGCAGGCGCACCGCGCGTGCGAGTACGACACGCTCGAGGTCGCGCCCTTTTCTGATTAGGTCCCTCAATGTGTCGCGATGCGTGATGCGCGCAACGTCCTGCTCGATTATCGGACCGGCGTCCAGCACGGGCGTGACGTAATGGCTGGTGGCGCCGATCAGTTTGACGCCGCGTTCATAGGCCCGCGCGTAAGGACTCGATCCCACGAACGCCGGCAGAAACGAATGATGAATGTTGATGATGCCGCTCGGATAGCGTGCGATGAAGTCCTCGCTCAGGATCTGAAAGTAACGGGCAAGAATCACCACGTCCACGCCGAGCGATTGCAGCAGGCCGATTTGCTTCGTTTCCTGCACCCGCTTGTTCTGCGGCGTGATCGGAAAACAATGGTACCGGATGCCCTGGCGTTCAACCATCGCGCCGAGATCGGGATGGTTGCTGACCACGGCCACGATCTTGCCGGGCAGCTCGCCGATCTCCCAGCGGTGCAACAGGTCAATCAGGCAATGATCCAGCTTGGAGACGAAGATGGCGACCGCCGGCTGCTCGTCGGAGAAGCGCAGTTCCCATTTCATCCCGTATTTGTCAGCGATTGGCTTGAACGCCTCGCCGATCGCGGGCGCTGGAATGGTAAAGTCCTGAAGGTCCCATTCGACGCGCGAAAAGAACTGAAGGCTCTCGAAATCAATGTGATGGTCGGCGTGCAGGATGTTGCCGCCGTTGCTCGAAATGAAATCGGCGATCTCACGCACCAATCCCTTGCGGTCGGTGCATTTCATCAGCAGCGTGGCTGTTCGCTGCGCGTTATCGGCGGCCATGACGCGGCTCTCCGATGCTCATGCCCGAATGCCTGAATAGCGGGCGCTCATCCGGTGTATGATTCATCTGGTATGCGCGGACGCGCTCGTAGCTCGAAGCCGCCGCATCCCGCACGTCCTGCGCGTGCGCCGGTGTGTGACCTTCATGGGCCAGGGCATTTAGAATCATGGTAACAGCGGTCACTCCTTCGCTAACGCGATGGGGCAGGCGGCCGACGGTGTGCCGCGCCTCGGACAGAACCAGATGGCCGCGCGGGGAAAGCCCGATAACGCCGATTTCCGAACGCGCGACTGAGTTTGGCAAGAGCGCGCGCGTGCCGAACAACGTCATCCCCTTGAAGCGCCCGCCCATCGCATTGACGATCGCCGAGGCGCCGAACACCCGTGTATCAACTCGCGGATAGATTCGCATGGGTAATGGCCGGCGGCTTACAATCGCCGCCATGATCTCCATCAACGGCGCGATCGGTCTGCCGAAAGGCGACGCGCGAAACCGCGTGGCCGTTGCGGTCAGCCGCAAGCCGAGCCGTTCGCCATGAAGATCACGCGCGTTGCGATAGTGGAAAACGCACGGCTTCCGAATGCCGTATTTCTGTAGTTCGCCGCACAACCCCTCGGGCGAGGGGGCTCCGCATGCGCCATTGCGCAGCGATTTCGGGCATTCCAGATGGTTGACGAGTGTCGTCGCGGTCAATCGGAGGACGCCGCCCGGTTTGCTAAACCAATTCCACGGCAGACGTTTCGCCACCTGCACGACAGCTTTCCTGAGCGCGATCGGACCCCACAGCAACCGCCGCAGCGTCCACTCCCACACGGTCCATGTGCTTGTCATTAGTGAATTTGGATGATTGCGGACCGTGGCGAAAACGGCTCGCTCGAACAGGTTGCGCTCGATGTGGCGCTTGGAGACGAAAGTCTTGGCCATCGTGCAGGTGAACTGCCACGCGCCACTGACGCCGCAAGAGCCTCCGCACAGGATCTGTCCGAAAAGTGGATGCTTGAATGAAAACTCGCGGAAAATCGCAAGGCTGTACAAGAACGGATGACGTTCGAGCCGGACGGCGGCGCGCCGTCCGCGCGGTCGCGGGGTGAGCCGGATGCGCAGTTTGCGCATCCGCGTCTGCTCGGGTTGCAAATCAGCGGATTCGATGGCGAGCCGCAGCTCAAGGTCCGCATCGCGCACCACAGCGTCGATGGCGGCGGCGGGTTCTTCGCCGTCGCGCGGTGCGCACAGCACCCGCAGATCAATGCCGGACGAGCCGCCGCGGCGGGCGAGCGCCGCCGCAAACAGTCGCATCGCCGGCGTCAAGCGGGGATGCCCGTCCGCATCGGGTTCACCGTCCAGCGCGGTTCTCACCAGCAGCACGGGTTCACCGTGCGACTCGCCATGTATCAATACGATGCGCCGGGTGTTGGTCGGTGTGCCCTCGGCGACGCTTAGACCGAAGGCGGCCAGATGCCGCGCGATCGGCGCCACCTGGCTTGAGTAGTTTCGCGCGGCGACCCGCGACGGCAGCGGTTTCGGCGTATGGGAGTTCATCGTCCAGATTCGGCGCTCAGCCCTCGCGCCTCCGCGGATAGTCTTTTCAATTCACGCCCATTGCGCGCGGCGATTAGGAATCCCGAAACGGCCGGGTGGCGGCGAAGCGTTGCCATCGCCCGCCGCAAGTAAGCGAACGCCACTTCCAACAGCACATAATCGCGCGCCGCTCTCAGCGCTTGGGCAGCCTCGCGTCCATGCGGTGCCTTTCGTTGTGCGCTTTCCATCGCGGCACTCATCTCGGGATGGATCTCCGCCGCAAGCTCGGCCGTGAGCAGGTTTTCGCATCCCAGAACAGCCGGCGCGCCGCGAAACAACTGATCGGCAAATTGATCGCGCCGTGCGGATTCGCCTCCGGCGCCGCTTGGTTCGCAGAGCGTTTCGACGTTCGACGAAATCCGCCGGTACGCGGCCGCCATCCGATCCGGCACGATGATGCCCGGCGCTTCGCTCAGCGATCGAATCTGATCGATAGTCGCAATCGGCAGCAATTCTGGCACGATGTGCACATGGCGATCGAGCCCATAGTCGGAAATTATCTGGAGCGTCCGCGCGGCGCGGTCGAGATCGTAAACCGGCTGCGCGAACAGCACGTCCACGCCGGCGCGGAGCTTGAGCACCACGTCGCGCTCGACGCGCGAACGCAAATCGGGGATACCGCTCCATGCCATCGCGCCGGCGACAAGCGAGCCCGAGTCAGCGTAAATCCGGCCCACCGCGCCGTCTTCGTTACGCAACCGGTCGGCGATCTGAATACCGTGCGGCGAATCGAGCCACCACTGCGAATTTCGATCGAAATCTCCCGTGACAATGCAGAAATTGCGCACGCCGCGGCGCTCGAAGGCGCGCAGGTCGCGTTCGACCTCCTCCGCGCGCCGGTCGCGCATTTCCAGGATAATCACCAGCCGGTCCGGCTGCAGCGCGTCGAGCAGTGACGATTCGAGCAAATCGCCGCTACGCGGAAAGCGCGGGTCGGCGAGGCGTCCCGAGGTAATCGAGACGGCGTCTACGTGCGGCTGAAGCTGGAAGATGCGCCGGCGCAACTGCTCGGCCGACAGGTTCCGCGGCAGGTCGACTTCGGCCAACACGACGAATTGTCCCGACTCGAGTCGGCGCGCCAGCGTCGGCAGCCGCAGACCCAGCGTCAGCACGCCGTCGTCGTCGCCGCCGTGTTCAATCAGGTCCAGCACTGGTTCGGTGATGGGCCGATGACCGAGGAAATCCTCGAGGTCCTTCAATTCGCCGACGCCAACCTCCGGCGCGATCCTGATCGGCCGGCCGGGATAGCGGCACAGCAACTCCGCGATAAGCGCGGCCAACTTGATGAACGGAGAGTGCGCCGTCATCGCCGCCGCCGCGCGATAGTAGAACTCGCGCAAAAGCGCGGTCAGTTCGAGCGATTCAGCGAGCATCGAGCGCCAATCGCTATCACCCGCGAGGCGCGGCAATTGCGCGGCCAATTCGCGCAGATTGTTGCGCATCCGGCGCGGCAACCCGTCGAGTGCGATGTCCTTGAGTGCCGTACGTTCGATGCCGGTGAGTTCCTGCACCAGTGGCGCTGAGAGCTCGAACTGGGTGGTCTGCCGCTTTCTCACGGTTAATGTGTAAACCGGCGTCGGCTCACCGAGCGTCAGTTCGACCGGATAAAAGCTCGCATCGTAGCCGCCGCGATCGAGCAATTCCGTCATCAGTACCGCGTTGGTGCCAACCCATACGCCATTGTCGTACTTGGCCAATTCGACCCAACGCTCCTGAAACTCGTTGACCCGCTGCAGGGAAACGTCGGTGAAGCAGGCATAACCGTATTCCGGATGAAGCAGCTCCATATCCGCCAGCAGCATCGCGACCGCGGCGTCGCTGCTGACGAGTCTGACTTCGTCAAGGCCGGCCAGCATGCGGCTGAGCGCGGTGCCATGCGGATGAAATTCAGCAAAATTCTCGACCGCCCGGTAGGACTCGCGCATTTTCATCGCCGCCCACACATCACTCCGGAAGCCTATCATGCGGGCTTGGTCGGCCGCCGCCAGCGCATTCAGATCCATCCCTCCTCCAATCACCGCGAGGAGGGCGGCACGGGTGAAGCCATGGCGCTCCTCCAGTATTTCGAGCCGCTTTCGCGCAATTACGGCCTGGACATAGACCTCGTGGAAGCAGCCGTTGCGTTTCGCGAACAGACGAGTCGGCAGTTGATCGAAAAAGTTGGCGTGGCGGAAATAGAGAAAGCGGCCCTTGAGCGGCATGATCGAACCGTCGGCCAGCCTAATGACCGGCTCCGCGCTCAGCGAGAGATCGTGGAAGTAGATCCGCGGCCCGTCGTCCCGCTGTGAGAGAAATCCGCGCCTCTCCAACTCGCGCGCGGCCAGCGCCAGCACCTGTGCGGAGACGTCGGAGAGCACAACCCGCATCCGCGCATAATATGCGGGATAGTGTTCTCTCAAGTGGTCGAGCACACCGGCCGTGAACTCGCCGGAGCCGGTCGCCTTCTCGTGAAACCATAGCTCATCGCCTGGCCCGATCACTCCTTCGCGTTCGAGTTCGCTGACATGGGAGGCGAAGGCTGGCGCGGCTTCCCCGGTGAATTCCGCGTGATGCGATTCGGATTTGCCTTTCGGCAGCTCCCGCTGATAATCCTTTCCGCTCACCCGCTCCCATACGCCGAGATAACACCAGAACGCCTGATTGAACGACCACGCACAGCTCCGATCGTAGCTGGATGCGCTTGCTGATGTCGGCGGCATCTTCGACCTTATGCGAGCCGATATCGACGACACCGAAGATCACGTCTTTGCCA
The DNA here is from genome assembly GCA_050736495.1 of Binataceae bacterium (SeqCode). Lineage (GTDB taxonomy): Bacteria > Desulfobacterota > Binatia > Binatales > Binataceae > JBOHWJ01. Next base: position 18,591 of record JBOHWJ010000207.1, read on the forward strand.
TCGCACAGCTTGAGGCAACTCGGGTCGAGGCTCGGCGCGGCGCATTCGAGGGAAACCTGCGCTACCCGCGATTCCATCAGATGAGGCAGCAACTCCTCGTAGCCGTGCTGGCGGATCCTGGTGCCAGCCGCGGCTCCGGGTCCCACGGCGAAAAATCTGACCGCGTCGCCGCTCACAAAAGTAACCTCGTCGAGCTGGAGCCTGACTTCACGGCAGTCGCGCCGGCCCTTCTCGAGTAGTTCCAGCAGTTCAGGCAAGCGTTCGCTCGAGATGCGGCCAGCGATACGAAAAGTGATCGCGAAATCACTCTGGGCGATATGGTCAATCCTCAACATAGTGAGTCATCCGCTAACTTCATCCAATCAAAAGCCGTGCCGTCTGCCGAGGTACGGATTTACCCGCGAAGTCGCTACAACGACGCTGTTTCTCGCGGAAAGTTGCGAATTCGCGGAAAGTTGCGAATTCGCGAAAAGAGTCCGCCAGGAAATCGCGACACGATCGCGGCTGGCGGCGCCACTATCGGCGGAAACCGAGCTTGTCGATTTTGAGCCTGCGGATCTTATATTCAAGCGTGGAAGCGGGAATTTTCAATCGTGCGGCGGCACCCGAGGGTCCCGATATTTTGCCATGAGCCTGCGCGAGAGCGGATTCGATCAGGTTCAATTCCTGCAGCCGAGCGGTGAGCTTTCTCGTTGCGCGACGCCTACTTCCGCCGCCGAACTTCCGAGCGCGCTTGGATCAACCTCCAGCACGTCGCCGTCGCAAAGAATCACGGCTCTTTCGATAACATTGCGAAGTTCGCGCGCATTGCCCGGCCATGAGTAGCAGGTGAGCAGTTCCACTGTCCCTCGGCCGACGCTGTCGAGCTTCTTCCCGAGCCTGGCGCCATAACGGCCCGCAAAATATTCCACCAGCAGGGGGATGTCGTCGGCGCGGTCGCGCAGCGGCGGCACCGTGATTGGAAATACGTTGAGGCGATAAAAGAGGTCGACGCGGAACCTTCCGGCTTCGACCTCGCGCGACAGATAGCGGTTGGTCGCGACGATCACACGGACATCGGTATAGAAGGTCTGATTGCCGCCAACGCGCTCAAACTCTCCTTCCTGCAGCACCCGCAGCGGCGCAGCCTGGCTTTCGCCGGAAAGTTCACCGATCTCGTCAAGGACAATCGAACCACCGTTCGCCGCTTCGAACCGGCCGACTCTCTTGCTGCTCGCGCCCGTGAACGCGCCCTTCTCATGGCCAAACAGTTCCGACATCACGAGCAGTGCGCCGGGAGCGACGATGGATAACGCGGGCGATGAGTTCCTTGCCGGTCCCGGTTTCACCGCTGATAAGCACGGTGGATCGGTTGCGGCCACTCGCTCCGCGAGGTTCAGCACCTTGCGCAAAGGAAGCGCCGAACCGACGATCTCCTCGAACATTGACTGCTGGTCGATTTCTTCCTTCAGAACCAGATTTTCGGCATGCAACAGGTCTTTCTGTTTCCTATCTCGCTGTAAGCCAGCGAGTTGGAAACCGCCGCCGCCATCAATCGCGAGACATCGTCGAAAATTTCGATTTCCTGGGCCGTCCAATCAGTGGTCGAGGTGAAGCGACAGAAGGCGACGGAGCCGATCAGCTCTTCCTGAACAAACAGCGGAGCCCGAACGTAACTGCGGATGCCGAGGGTAAGCAGCCGCTCATCCTCGGGAAAACTTCGCTCGCGCTTTACGTCCCGTCGTACCAGGAGACCTAGCGTACATGGTCGCTTGCCGACCCCGGCAACGGGAGACGCCGCAGGCCCGCGCCCAACGCCAGCTTGACAGACGCGGCGGAATTCTTACCGGCCGCCGTTGCGTTCAGGTACAAGGCTGCTGGAATCAACTCTTCGTCCGCGAGCGTTACCAGATCGATTGCATCGACCGGAGCCACCAGGGCCAGCACGCGTGCCACCCCCCTCCAGCACGACGCCGGGCTCAAGCTATGAATTAGCCGCTTCGGAGACCCTCAGTAGCAGTCGCAGGCGCGAATATATGCCGGTGTTTGCGGTCTTGAGGTCGTCGCTGACGGAAGGCCCGCCCGGCTGAATTGTAGCCATTGCGGCCCCTGCGAAATTGACCCGAACTCCCTGCACGGGTTCTTCGAACGCTTCTTAACGCGGATGCTAATCGCGTTGCCATATTTTGACAAGCGCTTGCATCTTCCGAGGACTCTCGGGCGGTGTACGAGCTGATGCCGCCAATTTGCCAAACTACACGGGCGAAAAACGGACCATGCGCTCTCAGCTTACCTCCATGTTGTAGAGCTTGACCGCGTTCTCGAAGACGATCTTGCTCTTGACGTCGTCCGGCACGCCTTGGAAATCCTGCTCGATGACCTTGAGCGAATTGGGCCAGGTCGAGTCGGTATGCGGGAAATCCGACGCCCACATAAAATTGCTCTCGCCGAAAAATTTGTAGGTCATGGGTCCGATCATGTCGTCCTGAAAGGTTGCCCACACGTTGCGACGGACATACTCCGAAGGCTTCATTTGCAAGCGCGTCTGCTCGGACATCGTGCCGAACTTGTCGTACATATGGTCGAGCCGGTACATGAAATGCGCAACCCATCCGCTGTCGTTTTCAGCCGAGACGATGCGC
>JBOHWJ010000208.1:0-17447 GCA_050736495.1 Binataceae bacterium (SeqCode)
ATCCAGGCCTGCGGCTGCTCGGCGATCTCCTTGCGCAGAGAGTGTTGATAGCCGCCCTTGGTTGCCGCCACCGCGTCCCATTCGATCTGCCGCGGCGCGCGCTCGACCGGGGTGCCGTCGAACGTCATCAGGCGCATCGTATGCGCGGTGATTTCGGCCAGCTCGCCATCCTCCATCACAAGCACACGGCGGGTGTGTTCGAGAATCGCCGGGATGTCGGAGGCGACGAAATTGTCGCCGTCGCCGAGGCCGAGCACCAGCGGTGTCGCGGTTTTGGCGGCCACCAGCGTGCCCGGTTCGGTCTCGGAAAGGACAACGATCGAGAATGAGCCGCGCAAATCGTGCACCACCGTACGCACCGCTTCGGCCAGGCCGTGGACCTGTTTCAACTGTTCCTCGACCAGGTGCGAAATAAGCTCGGTGTCGGTTTCGGAGCGCAGTTTGTGGCCGCGCTTTATCAGCGCGGCGCGCAGCTCGACGTAGTTTTCGATGATGCCGTTATGGATTACGGCGACGGGGCCGGCCTTGTGCGGATGGGCGTTTTCTTCGGAGGGGCGCCCGTGTGTCGCCCAGCGCGTATGCCCGATGCCGATATGGCCATGGAGCGGCGATTCGTCCAGCACGCGGCGCAAGTTGTCGAGCTTGCCGACGGCGCGGCGAATCTCCATGCGACCGCCGTTAGTGAGCGTGGCGAGACCGGCGGAATCGTAGCCGCGATATTCGAGGCGGCGCAGGCCGCCGATGAGAATTGGAGACGCCTCGCGCGGACCGACATAGCCGATAATTCCGCACATGAATCTTCAGTTCCTCCGAATCTCCGTTGTCTCGCCCGCCGGCGTTTCGGCCGTTTTATTTTCTACTCGCCGCCGTCATGTGGCTTGCCGCGAGCCTTCGGATGATTTTCGTGGCGCTTGTGCCATTGCGCCGTCCAGCCGGGCTTCTCGCGCTGCGGATGATGCGATATCACCAGCGCGCCGTCGGGCACGTCGCGCACGATGGTCGTGCCCGAGGCGACGTAGACGTCGTTGCCAACCTTAACCGGTGCGATCAACTGCGTGTCGCATCCAACCATGCAACGGTCGCCGATTTGCGTGACGTGTTTGTCGTAGCCGTCGTAGTTGACCGTGACAACGCCGCATCCGACGTTGGTCTCGCGCCCAATGACGGTGTCGCCCAGGTAACTCAGATGACTCGCCTTGGTGCCATTGCCGATGCGCGCCTTCTTGGTCTCGACGAAATTGCCGATGCGGTTGTGGCCCTCGAGATGCGTGCCCTCGCGCAGATTCGCAAACGGGCCGATCTCGCATTCCTCGCCGATTACGCATTGCTCGGCGCGCACGCCCAGCTTCAGATGTGAACGGTCGCCAACGACGACGTCGCACAGCCATGCGGTGCCTTCGATAATGACATGCGCACCGATGCGGCTGCGCCCCATTATCTGGACATTGGGGCCGACCATGGTGTCGCGGCCGATCTCGACCTCCTCGCCGATATAGGCGGTCGCCGGATCGATAAAGGTCACCCCGCAGTCCATCAGGCGGCGATTAACTTCGTTGCGGATCTGGGCTTCCATCTGGGCCAGCTCCTCGCGTGAGTTGATTCCGGCAAACTCGGCGGCGCCGCCTGCCAGCCATGCGTTGACAGCAAGCCCATGGCGGCGCGCGATCGCCACTATATCGGTTAGATAATGCTCGTGCTGCGCGTTGTCGGACCGAAGATTACCAAGCGCGGTGCGGAGAAACGACACGCTGGCGAGGTAAACTCCGGTGTTAATCTCGTTGATCGCGAGTTCGGCCGGCGAGGCGTCGCGCGCCTCGACGATGGCGCTGACCGCGCCCATTTCATCACGTATCACGCGGCCGTAGGCGGCGGGGTCGGCGATCTTCACGCTGATGAACGAAAGCTTCGCCGCGTGTGCGCGATGGTTGGCGATAAAAGCTCTGAGTGTCGCCGGATTGAGCGCCGGCATATCGCCATAACCGATGAGAACCTCGCCGGCGAAGCTTGCCGGAATCGCACCGAGCGCGCATCGCGCGGCGTCCCCGGTCCCATGCTGCTCGGATTGAATCGCGAAGGCGAGTGTGGCTTCGCTCACGGCGCGGCGCGCCGCGGCTTTCACTTCTTCCGCCTGATGGCCAACGACGACCACGAGTGGACGCGGATCGAGTGTGCCAATGGCGCGAAGCGTGCGCGCGATCATTGGCTCGCCGCCTAGCTCGTGCAGGACCTTGGCCCGCGCGGAGCGCATCCGGGTGCCGAATCCGGCCGCGAGAACGATTGCCGCGAGCGAGTCTTCCATGCGCCTCCGATTCTCACCTGCCGGCGGCGGCGAGGGAAGAAAATGAACGCCCCGGACGCGCGCTGCGACTCGACAGTTGGCGCGGTCATTTCTTCTTGAACAGCGCGTCGAGACGGTTATGGGCAGCGGCGACAATCACGGGCTTTTTGACCGCACTGGCCTTGTTCGGCGAGAAATATTCACAGAAATTCGCGCGTTCCTTGTCGACTACGCGCTCGGCCTGGGTCTCGCGGCACTGATTATTGTAGGCCGGATCATAGAAGCCGCAGTTACGGCAGGCATGGAGCGCGCGATCGCATCCGGGGCAGTATTCGCGGAAGCCCACGCGCTCCTTGACCTCAACTTCGCGTCCGCAATGCCAACAGTTCATTGCGATGGCCGCCGTTTGGCCATGCGTTCTCGGTATATCCGGTAAAAGTCCGGCTGCCCGGTTGCCGCCGTGACGCCGCCGTCGACCACCAGATTGACACCGGTGATGAACGAGGCGTCTTCCGAGGCCAGAAACGCGATGGCGGCGGCGACTTCCCCTGGCTGACCAACGCGCGCCATCGGCACAACCTTGCGGTATTCCTCCATGACGGCCTGGTCGGCGAAGATGCGGGCCGTCATGCCGGTCGCGATCGGGCCGGGACATACCGCATTGATACGGATGCCGTCGGGCGCGTGGTCGATAGCCAGATTGCGCGTCATGTTGGCGACGCCGGCCTTGGCGGTGTTGTAGGCGACCAGTCCATAGTCGCCGAACAGCCCGGAAATCGAAGCCGTATTGACGATGCATCCCTTGGTCTTGACCAGGTGCGGAATCGCCGCGCGGGCGGCGAAGAAGACCGAATCAAGGTCAACCGCCATGACCTTGCGCCAATGATCGGGCGTGATCTCGGTCACATGGCCGAAAGACGGCATACCGGCGTTACTGATCAGGATGTCGAGGCGGCCAAAGCGTGCGACCGTCGCTTCGACCAGACGTTCGACCGCCGCGCAGTCAGCGACGTCGGTGCGCTGGACTAGGACTTGGCTTCCGCTCGGAGCCAGCGTGTCGGCCATCTGCCGCAGGCCGTCCTCGTTGAGGTCCGCGAGCGCCAGATTGGCGCCCTCGGAGGCGAAACGCTCAGCAGTGGCGGCGCCGATGCCCGAAGCCGCACCCGTCACAATGACGATCTTGTCCCTGAATCGCTTCATCGGAGTTCCTTGAATCGCGCTCGCGGCGGCGGTCTTTCGTATAATCGCGGCATTCATACTTTTGCCGCCTGGACGCGATTGATAGCATAACATCAGCTCGGAGTTTTTCGCGAGGCGAAATGGCGATGGTCGAGGAAATGGAATCTTTCGCGAACGCGTTAGGCAAGGCCGCGCGCGCTTCCGCCAACACGGTCGCCAGCTACAAGCGCGATCTCAAGGATTTTCGCGAGTTCCTGATCGGCCGCAATAGCAATGTCCTCGACCATGATCGCCGCGTCGTCCCCGAGCGCATCACCGCCGATCATATTCGCATCTACCTGGCCGAAATGATGAAGATTGCGAGCCGCGCGACCGTCCAGCGCCGCCTGTTTGCGATTAAGGCCTACTTTCGTTGGCGCGAGGCGGCGTTGGGCGCCGACAATCCGGCGCGCGCGATGCGCTCGCCCAAGCTCGAGAAGCGGCTGCCAGCGGTGCTGCTCGAGCATGATACGGCCGCACTGATCGAAACTGAAGGTGCCGTGAAGGGGCCGGCCGCGTTGCGCGACCGCGCCATCATGGAGGTGCTCTATTCCTGCGGCCTGCGCGTTAGCGAATTGACCGGCCTCGACTGGCGCGACATCGATGAAGAGCTGGGCATGGTCATGGTGCGCTCGGGCAAAGGCAACAAGGATCGGCTGGTGCCGATTGGCGAGCCCGCACTCGACGCGCTCAAGGCCTGGCGCAGCGCGATGACGGTGGCGTGGAGGCTCGACGGTCCGGTCATTACCAATCTTCGCGGCACGCGGCTGACCACGCGTTCGGTCGAGAAAATCGTCGCGCGCCGCCTGCTCGATACGAGCCTCGACACCCCTATCACGCCGCATGGTCTGCGCCATTGCTTTGCCACCCATCTGCTCAACGCCGGGGCCGACTTGCGTTCGATCCAGGAGATGCTGGGCCATTCGAGTCTTGCCACCACTCAGCGCTACACTCATGTCAGCGTGACGCATTTGAAAGAGGTTTATCGCCGTGCCCATCCCCGAGCCTGAATCCGGCGGCAAGGTCCGCTCGACCACTATTCTGAGCGTGCGCCACGGCGGCCGTGTCGTGATGGCGGGCGATGGCCAGGTGAGCATGGGCGCGACCATCATGAAGCATGGCGCGCGCAAGGTCCGCCGGCTGCATAACGACGCGGTGCTTGCCGGGTTTGCCGGATCGACCGCCGACGCCTTGACGCTATTCGACAAGTTCGAGGGTAAGTTACAGGAATTCGGCGGCGTGTTGCGCCGCGCGGCGGTCGAGATGGCGAAGGATTGGCGCACCGACCGCGTGCTCCGGCGGCTCGAAGCGATGATGGTTGTCGCGGACGTCGAAAGCTCGCTTTTGATCTCGGGCGTTGGCGACGTTATCGAGCCGGATGACGGACTAGTCGCGATTGGCTCGGGCGGCAATTATGCGTTGTCCGCGGCGCGGGCGCTGGTGCGTTATGGTAAGGACTTGTCGGCGCGCCAGATCGCGGAGAGCGCAATGAAAGTTGCCTCCGAGATCTGCGTGTATACCAATGACCAGTTCGTGTTCGAGGAATTGGAGGATGTCGTTCGTACGGTGCGGTGACAGGGCGCCGCTCGCACGAATCAAGATTGCAATGTGGAGAACATCGCGAAGCGAAACGATGGCCGCTAGCGCCGAGTTGTTGAAGTGACACCATGGCAATTCCCCACGTGATGACACCACGCGAGATTGTCTCCGAGCTCGACCGCTATATCGTGGGGCAGCACGAAGCCAAGCGTGCGGTTGCGATTGCCTTGCGCAATCGCTGGCGCCGGCAGAACGTCGCGCCCGAATTGCGCGATGAAATCGCGCCCAAGAATATCCTGATGATCGGGCCCACCGGCGTCGGCAAGACCGAGATCGCGCGGCGCCTGGCCAAGCTCGCACAAGCACCCTTTATGAAAGTGGAGGCGTCGCGTTACACCGAGGTCGGCTATGTCGGCCGTGACGTCGAGTCGATGATCCGCGACCTCGCTGAAATCTCGGTCAAAATGGTGCGCGACGAGGAGCGCGATCGCGTCGCGGTCAAAGCGCGCGAGGCGGCCGAGGAAAGCCTGCTCGATATTCTCTATCCGCCGCCGGCCGGCAAGACCCGCCGCCCCGCCGAGGTTACCCCCGAGGGACATCTCCACGTCGCCGACGCCAGCACCGCGCATACCGAGACCCGTGAGAAGCTGCGCAAGCTCCTGCGCGGCGGCTACCTCGACGATCGCGAGGTCGACCTCGAAGTGTCGTCGCAATCGACCCCGATGGTCGAGGTCTTCACGCCGCAGGGGATGGAGGAGATGGGCGTGAACATGAAGGATCTGTTCAGCCAGTTCATGCCTAAAAAGACCCATCATCGCAAGGTCAAGGTGCCGGAGGCGCTCGAACTGCTGACGCAGGAAGAGGCTGCGCGCCTGGTCGACATGGACAACGTTGCGCGCGAGGCGATTCATCGCGTCGAACAGTCGGGTATCGTCTTTATCGATGAGATCGACAAGATCGCGGGGCGTGAGTCCTCCCATGGGCCCGATGTCTCGCGCGAAGGCGTGCAGCGCGACCTGCTCCCGATCGTCGAGGGCTCAACCGTCAACACCAAGTACGGCGCCGTCCGCACCGACCATATCCTGTTCGTCGCCTCGGGCGCTTTTCACACCAGCAAGCCGTCTGATCTGATACCGGAGTTCCAGGGGCGCTTTCCTATCCGGGTCGAACTTCAAGCCTTGACTAAACTGGACTTCATCCGCATCCTGACGGAACCCGAAAACGCCCTTAGCAAGCAATACGTTGCGTTGTTGGAGACCGAGAACGTTCGCATCCGTTTCACCGACGACGCGATTTCCGCGCTCGCCGAAATTGCCGCGCAGGTCAACGCCCGCTCCGAAAATATCGGCGCGCGCCGGCTTCATACCGTGCTCGAACGCCTGGTCGAGGATCTTTCCTTCAGCGCGCCGGAACTGTCCGGCCGCGACGTCACTATCGACGACGCCTATGTGCATCAGCGGCTCGACCCGATTCTTAAGAACGAGGACTTGTCGCGGTATATTTTGTAGCGTGGCGCACCCGTTGAGGCGTGGAGGCTCGCTCCGAGCGCGCGATGGGCATTGCCCCGCGCACGAAGAGTGGCCGCGCCCCGCCCGCGTACGCCATCGGCCAGGCTAAACCCGGACGCGGAGACGTAGCCCGCGCGCATGTTATGATTGGAGAAGGGCATTGGAAGATTTGATCGAACGAGCCCACGTCCTGATCGAGGCGCTGCCCTATCTGCAGCGCTTTCGCGGCAAGACCTTCGTCATCAAATACGGCGGTCATGCGATGCGGACGCCGGAATTGCGCGAGGGCTTTGCCCAGGACGTGGTCCTGCTGGAGTCGGTCGGAATAAATCCGGTGGTGGTGCATGGCGGCGGCCCACAGATCACCGAACTGATCGGCAAGCTCGGCATCAAGTCACGCTTCGTGCGCGGGATGCGGGTGACGGACGCCGAGACCATGGACGCCGCCGAAATGGTGCTGCAGAAGATCAACAAGGAAATCGTCGCGCTCATCTCGCGTCAGGGCGGCCATGCGGTGGGGCTCTCGGGCAAGGACGCCGATCTCATCGCTGCTCATAAGATGCGGGTGGTGGTCAAGGACGAGAGCGGCCGGCCCGCCCAAGTTGATATCGGCTTGGTCGGCGAAGTCGCGCAAGTCAATCCGGCCGTGCTGGGCACGCTCAAGGAGGCTGGCTTCATCCCCGTGATCGCACCGGTTGGCTATGGCCGCGACGGTCAGACCTACAATATCAACGCTGATGTCGCGGCCGGCGCGATCGCGGCGGCGCTCAAGGCTGAGAAGCTTATCCTGCTGACCGACGTCGAGGGCGTGAAGGACGAAAGCGGCAACCTGATTTCGACGCTCGAGGCGGCGCGGGCGCGAAAGATGATCGCGCGCGGCGGTATCGGCGAAGGGATGATTCCCAAGGTCGAATGCTGTATCGACGCGCTGCGCGCGGGCGTCGGCAAGACCCACGTCCTCGACGGCCGCGTTCGCCACGCTATTTTGCTGGAGATTTTCACGCGCTCGGGGGTAGGTACTGAGGTTGTGCAGCGCAGCGCCCGCGTCACCGAAATCAAGCGTGGCGCCGGTCGGGTGCGCGCTTGAATTTTCCGCTCGCGCGGCACACTGCGGCGATGCGCCGAGCGCCCGAAAGGCGCGCCTCACATCCGGCTCTGCTTCGGGATGGTCCGGCATTCCGTGGTTGATCGGATCGTGTATCGGGCCGCCTGACGTTGGCGCCGGCGGGGCGAGTCGGCTAGGCTCGCACCTTCGGGACCGCGCTACCCTAAATAGCCAACGCGGAGAGTGTCAGGATGAATAACGCGGAAATCGTCGAACTCGCGCACGAAAATCTCATCAATACCTACGGCTGCGTGCCGCTCGCCTTCGCCCGAGGAGAAGGCGCCTATCTCTACGACGCCGACGGCAAGCGCTATCTCGATTTCTTCTGCGGCCTCGCGGTTACCAGCCTCGGTCACGGCCATGCGCGCGTGGTTCGCGCAATCAAGGAGCAGGCGGAGAAGCTGACCCACGTCTCCAACGTCTTTCATACGGAACCCATGGCGCGGTTGGCGGCGCGCTTATGCAAGGCGTTCGGCGGCGGCCGCGTGTTTTTCGGCAATTCGGGCGCCGAGGCCAACGAGGCGGCGATCAAGCTGGCGCGGCGATGGGGCCATGGCAAGGGCGGCAAGTTCGAGATTATCGCGACCCTCGGCTCATTTCATGGCCGCACGCTCGGCACCCTGAGCGCGACCGGCCAGGAGAAATATCATCAGGGCTTTTTGCCGCTGGTGCCCGGCTTCAGGCTCGTTCCATACGATGATGTCGCGGCGCTCGACCGCGCCGCCACCGACCAGACCGCGGCTATCATACTCGAACCGATCCAGGGCGAGGGTGGCGTCGTGATGCCGCACGCCGATTACCTGGCGCGGGTACGCGAGCTTTGCGACCGCCGCGGCATCCTGCTCATCTTTGACGAAGTGCAGGTCGGGATGGGTCGCACGGGCAAGCTTTTCGCCTATCAGCATGCGGCGGTGAAGCCCGATATCCTGACGCTGGCCAAGGCGCTCGGCGGTGGTCTTCCGATTGGCGCGATGATCGGGCGCGCGGAAATCGCGGCGAGCCTTACGCCCGGCACTCACGGCTCGACCTTCGGCGGCAATCCGATCGCATGCGCGGCGGCGCTCGCCGTGTTCGACGCCTTTGACGAGGACGGCGTAATCGAGAACGCCGCCGAAATTGGCGGCTACCTGATGGAGCGGCTGCGCGCGCTCGCCAAGACCTGCAACAACGTGCTCGAAGTGCGCGGTCAGGGCATGATCATTGGCATCGTGCTGAAGCATGAGGCCAAGGGCGCCGTCGAGGCTTGCCTGAAGGAGCGTCTACTGGTCAACGGTACGGCGGACAACGTGCTGCGCCTGCTGCCGCCACTCACGCTGACGCGCGAGGAGGCCGATGTCGGGTTTCAGATTGTCGAGCGCGCGCTCAAATCCGCGGCTGCGACGGCCAAGGCGGGATGATCTTTGGCGAAAATAGGTTAATACTTGTGCTGCGCGACCCGCGGATGCCGCAATGAAACGTGATTTTCTCGATCTGGGTTCGCTTTCGACGCCTGAGTTGGATGGGCTCCTCAGGCTTGGCTCGCGGCTCAAGGCCGAACTCAAGAGCGGTCTCGAACATCCCTATCTGCGCGGCAAGACGCTCGCGATGGTTTTTCAGAAACCGTCGCTGCGCACGCGCATTACGTTCGAGACCGGGATGGCGCAACTCGGCGGCCACGCGATCTACCTGGCGCCCCAGGATATCGGCATCGGTGAGCGCGAGTCGGCGAAGGATGTCGCGCGCAATATGTCCCGCTGGGTCGACCTCATCATGATCCGCACCTTCGCCCATGCGACTTGCGTCGAACTTGCGCGCGAAGCGACCGTTCCGGTAATCAATGGGCTTACCGATTTGCTCCATCCATGCCAGTTGCTCGCCGACCTGATGACGTTGCGTGAGCGTTTCGGCCTGCTGCACAAGCTCAAGATCGCGTTTGTTGGCGACGGCTTTAACCTCGCACAAAGCTGGATTGAAGCCGCCGCAATGATTCATTTCGAACTGCGGGTCGCATGCCCATCCGGCTACGAGCCGGAAAAAGGCTTCATTGCGCAGCTCGAACGTGACCACGATGGCTTGCTCACCAATGATCCGGTCGCCGCAGTGAGGGACGCCGACGTTATCTATACCGACACTTGGACCTCGATGGGGCAGGAGCGCGATGCAGGGAAGCGTAAACGTGACTTCAAGGATTTCCAGGTGAATCGGGCGCTCCTCGATTACGCCCGGCCGAGCGCCGCCGTGATGCACTGTCTGCCGGCCCATCGCGGCGAGGAAATCACCGACGAAGTCATCGACGGCCCGCAATCGGTGGTGCTCGAACAGGCCGAGAATCGTCTCCATGCGCAAAAGGCCGTAATGGTCTGGCTGTTGCGCCCGGAAATCCTGACCCACCAGGGACCGGCGGCCGCCGAAAATCTCTGAGCAGCACCTCTTGTTTAATGAGCAAGCGAACGATTCGAAAACTGGTGCTGGCTTACTCGGGGGGACTCGACACCTCGGTCATTCTGCGCTGGGTCAAGGACTATTACGGCTGCGAGGTGATCGCCTACTGTGCCGACGTTGGCCAGGGCGAGGAGACCGACGGGCTCGAAGAAAAGGCGCTGAAGACCGGAGCGAGCCGGTTGCATATTGTCGATTTGCGCGAGGAGTTCGCGCGCGAGTTCGTTTTTCCGATGATGCGCGCCAACGCGGTCTATGAAGGCTATTATCTTCTAGGCACGTCGATCGCGCGGCCCGTGATCGCGCGCAAGCAGGTCGAGATCGCGCGCCACGAGGGCGCCGACGCGGTCGGCCATGGCGCCACCGGCAAGGGCAACGACCAGGTCCGCTTTGAACTGACCTTCGCGCGGCTCGCGCCGGAGTTGAAGATCGTCGCGCCGTGGCGGCACCCGGAGTGGCCCTTCAAGGGGCGTGCGGATATGATCGCTTATGCCGATGAGAAGAAAATTCCAGTGCCGGTGACCGCGGAGAAGCCTTATTCGATGGATCGAAACCTCGTTCATATCAGCTACGAGGGCGGCGTTCTCGAAGACCCGTGGAAGGAACCCTACGGCGACATGTTCCGCCTCACGGTCGCGCCCGAAAAGGCGCCCGACCGGCCTGAATATGTCGAAGTCGAGTACGAGCGCGGCGACCCGGTCGCGATTGACGACGAACGGCTCTCGCCGGCGCGGCTGATCGAGCGCGCCAATGAAATCGGCGGCCGCAACGGGGTTGGCCGCGTCGATCTGGTCGAAAACCGTTACGTCGGGATCAAATCGCGCGGCGTTTACGAAAGCCCCGGCATCACTATCCTCCATCATGCCCATCGCGCGGTTGAACAACTGGCGCTCGATCGCGAAGTGATGCATCTGCGCGACGGGCTGATTCCGCGTTACGCCGAAATGGTTTACAACGGCCACTGGTTTGCACCCGAGCGCGAATCGCTGCAGGCGCTGGTCGATGACACGCAGAGCAACGTCAGTGGCACGGCGCGGCTCAAACTTTACAAGGGCGGAGCTTGGATCGTGGGGCGTAAATCGCCCAACTCCCTCTACGATCCGGCGATCGCGAGTTTCGAGGAAGCGGGCGGCTACCAGCAGGCGGACGCCGAAGGGTTTATCCGCCTTGGATCGCTCCGGCTGCGCGCGCTGGCTCGGTTGGCCTCGCGCGCCGCCAGGGAGACTGATAAAGCGTGATCAGAGGACGTTGCGGACTTGGGTAAGGTAATTCAATTCAAGCCGCCGCGGCCGGCGCCCAAACTGGTGCCCCGCGTACGCGCGGGCGAATGCGCCAAGTGCGGCCATAAGATGGACGTTCACGTGACCCATCCCAACGGTGTGCTGACCTGCGCCGCGCGCGGATGCCTCTGTCGTACGCCGCCGATGCGTTGAAGGCTCGCACGGGCGCTGCTTGTTACAGGCGCGCGTTTTCGGCAACCTGTTGTCTTTCAGGATGAAAACGCGCCGCGAAGCCAAAGCCTCCGGACAGGCCGGATTACCGCCAGCCACGAATCCGCCAGCGGCGGCTGGCAAAAATCTCATCCGCGGACGCTTCAAACGTCCGCGCCTGCCCGAAGTCGAGGTTTTCAGCGCATCGCTGCCGTTCGACCGGCGCCTGTATCGCCATGATATCCGCGGCTCTATCGCGCATGCGCGGATGATCGCGCAGGTTGGCCTTGTCAGCGCGCGCGAGGCGCGGCTGATTGTCGGCGGCCTGGCGGAAATCGAGCGCGAGATCGCGGATGGACGCTTTCGCTTCGAGCTTGCCGACGAGGATATCCATCTCGCGGTCGAGCGCCGGCTTATCGAGAAGATTGGCGCGCCCGGCCGCAAACTGCACACGGCGCGATCGCGCAATGACCAGGTCGCGCTCGACTTCCGTCTCTATCTGCGCGACGAAATCGCCGCGATGTGCGTGCACGTGCGCACCTTGCGCGGCGCGCTGCTGGTGGTCGCCCACGGCCACGTCGAGACCGTGATGCCCGGCTATACGCATCTGCAGCGCGCTCAGCCGGTTTCGCTGGCCCATCACGTACTTGCGTATGTCGAAATGCTCGACCGCGATTGCGAACGGCTCGAACAGGCGCGCGTGCGCACGGACGTGATGCCGCTGGGGGCGGGTGCGCTGGCCGGAACGACGCTGCCCATCGACCGCCGCATGGTCGCGCGCGAGCTAAAGTTCCGCCGCATCGCCGAAAACAGCATCGATGCAGTTTCCGATCGCGACTTCGCGCTGGATTTTTTGGCGGCGGCGGCGATTGTGGCGATTCATCTGTCGCGGATGGCCGAGGAGATAATTCTGTGGACTAGCGCCGAGTTCGGCTTCGCCGAATTGCCCGATGAATTTTCCACCGGCAGCTCGATGATGCCGCAGAAGAAGAATCCCGACCTGCTCGAGCTGATCCGCGGCAAAAGCGGCCGCGTCATCGGCGACCTGGTCGCGCTGCTGACGGTGATGAAGGGACTTCCGCTCGCCTACAACTCTGACCTGCAGGAGGACAAGGAACGGGTTTTCGACGCGATCGACACGCTCAAGCCGGCGCTCGACCTGCTGGCGAAGCTGTGGCCTCGGATAGCGTTTCGCGTCGATGTGATGCGTGCGGCGGCGGGCGGATTCGCGCTGGCGACTGACCTTGCCGAGTACCTGGTCGGGCGCGGCGTTGCGTTCCGCGAGGCGCATGAAGTGGTTGGCGCGCTGGTCCGCGAGGCCGCAGCGGCCGGCCGGTCGCTGACGGATTTGAGCCTCGCCGATCTGCGGCGCTATTCGACCGCCTTCGACGCCAACGCGCTCGCGGCCTTGTCGGCGGAAGGTTCACTCAAGGCGCGCAAGGTATTCGGCGGCCCCGCGCCGGCGTTGGTGCGGCGGCGGCTCAAACGACTGGCCAGAACGAAAAGCTCGCCGAAAAGTTCGCCGAAGAGTTTGCATAGCGAGGACGAGTGACGGGATGAAGCAGACGACGCTTTGGCTGGCCGCCGCGATGCTCGCGCTCATGCTGTGCGCGACGGCGTGGATCTCCGCATGCGGCGTTAAGAGCGCGCCTGTGCCGCCCGATCAAGCCACGCCCGAACGTATCGAGGACCTCCGCGCTACCGCCTCGCCCGCCGGCATCAATCTCGCCTGGAGCCGCCCGACGCAATACGCCGGCGGCCATTCGATGCACGATTTGAGCGGATTCGTGATTTTGCGCGCGGAGGATGGCGCGCCGATGCGGCCCCTGATCGAAATCCCGATTACCGACCGCGAGCGCTTCCAGGTTCAGAACGACTTCACCTACGACGATATCGAGAGCGTGCTCGGGCATGCCTACCGCTACGAAATAATCTCGGAGACCACTGGCGGCTATCGTGGCACGCCGTCCAATGTGGTCGAGTTCACGCGGGTAAAGCCACCACCGCCGCCTAATCCGGCCAATTTCAAACTGCCGACGCCGGCTCCGCTGCCCACCAACCTGCCGTAGAGTTCGGCGATAGCGTTATCTGGAGACGTTTTTCGGCGGGAGCGGGCTGTGATAAAAATCACGTTCACGGTCGGACCGTTTTCGGCCACCTGATAACGCCAGGTAAGGGATGAATTATTTCACCTACAAGGACAATCGGCTGTTTGCCGAGGACATCGCCGTAAGCGAGCTCGCGGCCCGCCTCGGCACCCCTCTTTACATCTACAGCGCGCGCACTCTGCGCCGCCATTTCAAGGTCCTCAACGACGCCTTCAAAGGCAGCGACCACTTGATTTGCTTCGCTATGAAGGCGCTCTCGAATCTGAGCATCCTGAAATTGTTCGGTGACATGGGTGCCGGCTTCGATATCGTTTCGGTCGGCGAGTTGATGCGGTGTCTCAAGGCTGGCGCCGATCCGCGCAAAATCGTGTTTTCAGGGGTGGGCAAAACCGACGAGGAAATCGAAGCCGCGCTGCACCACGGCATCTTGATGATCAATGTCGAGTCGCGTCCCGAGTTGCAGCGCATCTCGGAGATCGCTTGGCGGATGAAGCTCAAGGCGCCGGTAAGTCTGCGCGTAAATCCCGACCTCGACCCCGGCACCCATCCGCATATCTCGACCGGCCATCGCGACAGTAAATTCGGCGTACCGCTCTCGCAGGTTTATGAATATTATGCGGAGGGGCGCTCACTGCCGAATGTCGAACTGGCGGGTCTGAGCACGCATATCGGTTCGCAGATAACCGATACCGCTCCGTTCATCGAGGCCGCCCACAAGGTCGCCGCGATCGTCAAGCGGCTTCGCGCCGACGGTATCGCGCTTAAGTATCTCGACCTCGGCGGTGGGCTCGGCATTCCCTATCAAGAGGAGCCGCCGCCGCCATCGGAGTATGCCGCGGCGTTGCTCAGCCCGCTCCGGGAAATTGGCCTCAAGATTATCATCGAGCCCGGCCGTGTGCTGGTCGGCAATGCCGGCATCCTCGTGACCAAGGTGCTCTACGTCAAGGAGACCGACGTCAAGCGCTTCATCGTGGTCGATGGCGCGATGAACGATCTCATACGGCCGGTGCTCTACGAGGCCTACCACGAGATCCAGCAGGTCGAGCGCAACGGCGGCGGCGCGCGGGTCACCGCCGACGTCGTCGGTCCGGTATGCGAGAGCGGCGACTTCTTCGCGCGGGAGCGTGAGTTGCCTGAAGCGCACAGCGGCGATCTGCTCGCGGTGATGAGCGCGGGAGCGTACGGATTCGTGATGGCGTCGAACTACAACAGCCGTCCGCGCGCGGCGGAGGTGGTGGTCAACGGCGCGGAATATCACGTCATTCGCGAACGCGAAAGTTTCGAGGACCTCGTGCGCGGTGAAAAGATCGTGACGCTCAAAGACGGTCCCGATGCGTAAGCTCCAATTCATAAAGATGCACGGCTGCGGCAACGACTACATATACGTGGTAGCCGATAGCATGCGCCCCGCGCATCCCGGCGAACTCGCCAAACGGCTTTCAGACCGCCGTTTCGGCATCGGCGGCGACGGCCTCATAATGCTGTGCCGCTCCGTCAGCGCCGACGTACGCATGGAGATGTACAACGCCGACGGCAGCCGCGGCGAGATGTGCGGCAACGGTATTCGCTGCGCGGCCCGGCTCCATTACGACGTCTCGGGCATGCACGCAAATCCAGTCAGAGTAGAGACCGACTGCGGGCTCAAGACCGTCGCGCTCAAGCTCGATGCGGCGGGACGCCCAGTGGCCGCGACAGTCAACATGGACGAGCCGATTCTGGAAGGGCGCGAGATTCCGGTTGATAAGGACGGCCGCGTGATCGATTATCCGCTCGAACTTGCGGGCAGGAGCGAGAAAATCACGGCGGTCTCGATGGGTAATCCACATTGCGTGGTGTTTGTCGATGACGATGGCATTTTCGGCCTCGACGATTTTGCGTTCGCGCGCCTGGGTCGGCAGTTCGAGCATCATCCATTTTTCCCGCGCCGCGTGAACACCGAATTTATCCTGCCGCTGGCGCGCAACCGATTGCGGATGCGCGTGTGGGAGCGCGGCTCGGGCGAGACGCTCGCCTGCGGCACCGGCGCATGTGCGGCGCTGGTCGCCGCAGTGCTGACAGGACGCGCCGATCGCATGGCGACGGTCGAGCTTCGCGGCGGCAATCTCGAAATAGAATGGCGCGAGTGCGGATCGGACGCGAATCACGTCTTCATGACGGGCGACGCGGTCGAGGTTTTTCGCGGCGAAGTCGAACTCGGCGACGCCGAACTGGTCGGGGCCGATTAGCGCCGCAACCGCGCGCGATTGACACTGATTCTTATCAGCAGCCTGCTGAAGCTGGAGGTCATAGCCAATGTTCAACGGTGCCTTCTCGGCGATCATCACTCCGTTTCGCGACGGGGCGGTGGACGAAGCGGCGTTGCGTGAAATGGTCGAATGGCAAATCCAGTCGGGCATCGACGGACTTGTGCCCTGCGGTTCGACCGGGGAATCGGCGACGCTCTCGCATGCCGAACATGAGCAGGTCATCAAGCTGGTCATCGAACAAGCGCGCCGGCGCGTGCCTGTGATTGCGGGCACCGGCTCGAACTCGACCGCCGAAGCGATTCGGCTGACGACCTTTGCGCGTGAGGTCCGCGCCGACGGCGCGCTGCTCATCTCGCCGTACTACAACAAGCCCACCCAGGAGGGCATCTACAAGCACTACAAGACCATTGCGGCGAGCGTTGATCTGCCGCTCATCGTCTACAACATCCCGGGGCGCACCGGCTCGAATATCCTGCCCGAGACTTTCGCGCGGATGTGCGAAATCAAGAACATCGTCGGCGTCAAGGAAGCGTCGGGCTCGATGGATCAATGCTCCGACATCTTGAAGTTTTGCGGCGAGCGCCTGACCATGCTCTCGGGCGACGATCCGCTGACGCTGCCGCTGATGGCGATGGGCGCCAAGGGCGTAATTTCGGTAATCACCAACGTGATGCCGCGCGAGATGCATGAGATGGCGGCGGCGGCGCTCGCCAACGATCTCGCGCGCGCGCGTGAAATTCATTTCAAGATGCTGCCGCTGATGCGCGCGCTGTTCCTTGAGACCAACCCGATTCCGGTCAAGCAGGCATGCGCCTTCATGGGCAAATGCGGCAACGAGATGCGTATGCCGCTCACGCCGATGACGGCGGCGCCGGCCGAAAAACTACGCGGCGTGATGAAGGAAATGCGGTTAATCTGAAGCAATGGTTTAAGTGGAGAGGCCGATTTGTCGGCAGACGGCGCAACACCATCCGTCGCCGGACAGGATCGGCCGCCGTGAGAAAATTTTCCAACATGGAAGCGGCCCTACGGTCCGGTTCTGCCGATGGAGACGACGATGATCGAGGAAACCAATTCGCAGGTCGACGAAAAAAACCGCTGGCGGCTCGAAACGCCCGGGCATCAAGACTGGAAGCGGACCGCGCGGCCGGATGACCCCAACCGGTACCTGATGATTTCCGCCGACTGCCATGTCAACGAACCGAGCAAGCTCTGGTGGGAGCGAATAGACCGCAAGTTCCGTTCGCGCCTGCCGCATATCGAGGTTGACGAAAAAGGCGATAAATGGACGGTAGTCGAAGGCTATCAGCGCTCACGGGTTCGCGCGGTCGCTGTCGAAGACGCACCTAAGGGTGGCGAGGACCGGTTGCGCGGACAGGCTGGGCGTGACCCGCTCGACCGCATCCGCGACCATGCCCGCGACGGTATCGACGCCGAGATCCTGTTTCCTAACAAGGGCTTGGCGATGTGGGCGACGCCGGATGCCGAGTTTGGCGCCGCGCAGTGCAGCGTCTGGAACGATTGGGCGTGGGAAAACTTCGGCCAGTACAAGGACTTCATGTCGCCGATGGCGGCGATCATGACGGCCGACCTGAAT
>JBOHWJ010000209.1:0-4228 GCA_050736495.1 Binataceae bacterium (SeqCode)
CGACCACAGCTCGCGCATCGCGGCAATATACTCGGTGGTCTGCGTCCAACGATGCGGGAAATCGACGCCCAAAAGCTCGGACTCCTCACGCAGCCATCCGGCGCCAATACCGAAGATGAAGCGTCCGCCGGAGAAATGGTCGAGCGTCGCGATCTGCTTGGCCAGCACGATCGGATTATGCTCGGGCACCAGCGTGATACCGGTGGCCATGCGCAGCTTGGTCGTGGTCGCCGCCGCCATCGCAAGGCATAGGAACTGATCGCTCATGCGCTGATAGACATCAGGAATCGGACCGCCAGCCGGAAATGGCGTCTTCGGGTCAACCGGCATAATCGGATGCTCGGGCACCCACAGCGACTCGAAACCCAGCCGCTCCATTTCGGCGGCGAATTCCCCCGGCCTCGGCGTGGTTTCATGAAACACGAAAATAGCTCCGATTTTCATCGATGGTTCCCTCCGTCTCGCCAGGCGGCCGTAGCCGAGTGAAGATCGCGCTCCGGCCCAGCCCGTTATGTCGCAGAAACCGTGAATTATTTCCAGCCGAAGAAATCGCGGGCGTAAACGAATGAGCCGATGCCGGCCGCCGTCGCCGCAAGCTGGTCAACTTCCTGGTCACCCACCATCGTCGATGCCGCCAGATCAACGCCATGGTCGCGTGCGAGCTCCACGATCATGCCGCCCTTGGGCTTGCGGCATGCGCAGGAGTCGGGGTCGTCATGCGGACAGATTTGCCACGCGGTGAGAATACCGCCGAGCTGGCGGTCCAGCTCGCTCATCGCGGCTTCTACCTGTTCGAGTTTGAAGCGGCCGCGGGCAACGCCGGCCTGGTTGGTAACGACGAACAGCAGATGATCGCGAATCGGCACAAGTTTTTCTTTGACGCCCGACAAGAGCTCGATCCGTACATAGCCACCGGCGTCGACCGGTAGTTGGCGGGTCTCGTCCATTTTGACCAACGTTCCGGCCAGATCGAAAAAGAGCCCCCGATTTCCCGCATCATCCGCCATCGCCCGTCACCCTCGCTGCCGCCCGAATTACCCCTTGTCGTTCGCTCCGCGATCCGACCTTGGCACTCGCACGCAAGCGTCAGTCCGTGCGCCAATCGACGTGATCGCGCACGTGGGCGAAGACCTCATCGAGAATCACGGCGCCGGCCTCGGCCTGCGTTTCGGTTATCACCAGTGGCGGATTGATGCGCACGCGCGGGAAATAGCTCATCAGCAGCAGTCCGCGCTTGAGCGATTCTTTGAAGACTATCTCCATCACGCGCCGGCTCATCTCGCGCTTGCTCTTGTAGTCGCGTACGAGTTCGAGTCCGATCAGCAGACCGCGTCCACGCACGTCGCCAATGAATTCGTATTTTTCCTTGAGGTTGAGTAACTGCCCGAGCAGAAAAGCGCCAACCTTGCGCGAGTTCTCGACGAGCTTGTCGCGCTTTATGGCCTTGATGGTCTCGGACACCGCCACTGCCGCCATCGGATTGCCACCGTAACTCGAAGACGAGGCGCTGGGTTTCGAGAAGGGTTCCGCCTTGCCCATCTCGTCGCTGATAAGCACGCCCGAGACCGGAAAGCCGGATCCCATCCCCTTGCCGACGGTGACGATATCGGGCTCGACGCCACTCTGATCGACACCCCACATCGTGCCGGTGCGGCCAAAGCCGGTGATCATCTCGTCGGCGATAAGCACCGCGTCGTTCTTGCGCGCGATTTCTTTGACCGCGGGCATGAAATCATCGGGCGGAATCACGTTACCGGCGGTGCCCTGAAAGGGTTCAACGATAATCGCGGCGATCGCGCCGGCGCTGGCGGTTTTAATCTGCCTGGCGCCGAACTCGACGCAGAACATTCCGCATTCGGGATACCTGAGCTTGAACGGACAGCGATAGCAGTCGGCGTACGGGATTTGATATTGGCCGCCGGGCAGCGGTCCGTAACCCTGCTTGGATTCGTCGCCAATAAGGCCAATTACGCCCCCCGTCTTACCGTGGAAGCCGCCCCAGAAGCTCACGACCTCGTGTCTCTTGGTGTACGAGCGCGCCAGCCGCAGCGCCGCCTCGACCGCCTCGGCGCCGCCGCTATAGAGATGCGCGCGTTTGAGTTTGCCCGGCGCCACCTCGCTCAGCAATTTGAAGGCCTCGGCCCGTTCGGGCGTGGCGAAAGTGCCGACCGTGAGGCGCGCGGCCTGGCGGCCCAGCGCCCTGCTCAGCGCCGGATGGGCATGGCCGAGGCTGGCGACGCCGACGCCGGCGAAGAAATCGACGTAGACGTTACCGTCAACATCAGTCAACGTCGCGCCATCGCCACGGTCGAAAGCGACGCCGGCCAGCAGCGAGATACGCTGGCGGCCCGGTGCGATATAATGCTGCTCGGCCTCGAAGACTTCCCGGGATTTGGGTCCGGGCACCACGGTCATGACCTTCGGCAATCCGTCATGCATGGTCACGCCGCCATCCGTCCGCTCGCTGGTAATACTTGCGCAATCCTCATCGTCTCCCGACTCTGCAAATCAATCAGCTAATGCCCGTAAGCTCTGTCTCTCAAACGGGCGCAAGTCAAGCGGCGAGCGGCGATTGGGGTCGCGCCAAGGTCATGCGCTCAAGTTGCGGGCAACCGGATGACGTCTCAATAGGCGGCCACATCGGCGCGCGATCGCGCGCGCCGCTTCGTCGCGCACACGGCTATAGCTGGGCCAGTCGTTGAAGTCGACGATGGCCGCGTGATCGTGACTCACGATAGCGTCGCCGCCCCAGACTTCGAGTCCGAGCGCCCCGGCCGCCGCCGAGGCCGCCTGCGTGAGCGCGAGTTTAACTGTCTCGCTCAAGCTGCCGCTCTCCGGAATCGCGCTGAAGTATTCGCCGCCACTGACGCCGTAGAACTTGACCACATCACCCGCCACCGCCTGCTGCACGTAAACGCGGGGAACCCCGCGCCGCGCGAAACGCAGCAGGGTGGCTTCGAGTTGGCCGAGTCCTTCGACCCGCTGCACGTCAAGCGGCGCGAGGGCGTGAAGGTCGCCGCGTTTGACATACATCGGTGACGACAGGTCGAGCGTTCTGAGCGGCTTCAAGTTGAGCGGCGCCGAGGTGGCTATCAACGCACCTTCCGGCACCGGCACGCCGGCGCGCATCAGTCCCGCCCCGAGCAGGTCCCGGTAACAATTGCGGATTGCGAGCGCGGAGTTAACCGCCACCGCCCCGCTCTCTTCCATCGCGGCAAGCCGGCTGAGCGCGCGCCCGCCTTGACACATGGCCAGCACCATGTGCGCTTCTGGCAGCGCGCCCGTGGTAAACCGTAAGGCGTCGATAGCTTCGACACCGGCACCTTCACGTTTGAGTTCGGCAAGGACCGCGCCGAGGATCGCGGCATCGGCTTCGACCTTACCGGGGGAGAATTCAGCCTCACGATAAACGCCCAGCACACGAGGGATCATCGTTCGCTCCCATGTTCCGGGCGCGCCTTGCGCGCGCGGGCTTGCGTATGCACCTCCGAACGCGGCTGCGCCAAAAACTTGCGCGCCACTTCCAAATCGGCTGCTTCGTCAACGTCTATAGCCTGTATCAGTTCGATTCCAGCAAAGCGCATACCGTCCTCCACCAGCATCCCGAGAAACCGCCTGAGCGCGTCGAGTTTTCGTTCTCGCGCGCGTCGCGCATACTGGAAAATTCGCGTCGGCAACAGGTAGACGCCCGCCGTTACCAGCGGTGTCTCCCGCTCGCCTAATCCACGTATCAGACCATCCGATGCCACTTCAGCGAACAGTGGATGCCTGTCGCCGCGCCAACGCACGATTCCGAGCGCGCCATCGACGGCGCCGGTGCGAAATGGATCGCTGAGCGCGGCCGCGCGCTCGACGAAACGGGCGA
The DNA here is from genome assembly GCA_050736495.1 of Binataceae bacterium (SeqCode). Lineage (GTDB taxonomy): Bacteria > Desulfobacterota > Binatia > Binatales > Binataceae > JBOHWJ01. The sequence continues at coordinate 3,866 of JBOHWJ010000209.1, forward strand.
ACTCATGCCGTTCGATCACCGCGTCAACCGTCGCCAGAACGAGGCGGCCATGCGGCAGATGCTCGCCCAGCGTCAGCAGCGACTCCATCGAACTGGCCGTATCGCGCACCACGATCTCCAACTCGCCCGGCATCCTCAACGCACGCGCCCGCATCATCGCGGCGGTCTCGCGGTTGACGATCGCGAGCACACGCCGGACGCCCGCGTCAAGCATGCAGTGCGCCTGACGCGCCAACAGCGTCTGGCCCTCAATTTCTACCAACGGCTTGGGCACATCGCCCGACGCTTCGCGTAACCGCTCTCCGCGGCCGGCGGCGATAATCGCACCCGTAAGACGACTCACCATGCGAGTCTCTTGAGATC
>JBOHWJ010000210.1:0-2402 GCA_050736495.1 Binataceae bacterium (SeqCode)
TCGCATCGACCAATACGTAACCCACCACAATGCGCGCAAACAGCCATTCGCCTGGACCGCCAGCGCCGACTCGATCCTCGATAAACTCCAACGACTTTGTACACTTATTAATGGGACACAACACTAGCGGCTGTCGCGAAAAGTTCGTTGAAGTTCACCTGACCGAAAGGCTATTTAATTTCTCGATTGGCCGTGGAGGGAGACCTGCCGTGGGGGAATTGATCGCATCAGCCATTTGACCATCAGCACACGGCAGAGCCTGGTCGCAAAATTCGCGCACCTTCCGGCCACGCCCACCAGCGTCATCGCACTGTGGGGCATCTTCGCCGTTGAAGTCCTGGCTGTCGGCGTGTCACGTATTCCGTATGACCTTGGTTTCAATGCTTTTGCATTCGCCGATCGCGGCAGTTGGCTCACGGTCCAATATCTTGCCGCGCACGGCTATCAGCCGGGCATCGATTTCGGGCTGAATTACGGGATCCTGCCAATCCTTACAGGCGATATATGGTTTCGCATCTTCGGCCTGACGCCGGTCGCCTATCAACTCGCGATGGCCGCATGCGGCCTGCTGATGGCATGGGCGATCGCGCGGATCGCGGTGTCGATGCGTCTCAACCTGATTGGGATGGCACTTCTCGTAGCGGCGCTACCGTTCGCGATTCGGTCATCATATCCGTCGCTGGCCCATGCGCTTGAGGCGGTGCTGTCTGCCATGCGCTCGCGGAGCATGCGGTCGCGAGACGCGGCTCCGTGCTCGCTCTGATAACTGCCGCCTGCGTCTGCAAGCCAAGTATGGGCTATGTCTACGGCTTCATTTTGCTGCTGCTTATCGTGTGGCATCAGCAACGGACCAATACCGCCAATGGCCGCCACTTCCAATGGCCACAACTGCTGCGAACCCTCATTCCGGCGATCGCAACGGGGCTCGCTCTGCTCATTGTGCTCGCATCGGTATACGGCGCAGACTCGCCGCTGACGACCATCTTTCCGCTCACCGGTATCGAGGCCTACCAAGCCAGCGCTGCGGCTTTTTCCACGGATGGGGGGCCGCGAGTTCTGGTATGGCCTTCCACCAAGTGGTTACGCCGACACGGTTGTCGGCTTCTGGCTCACTGCCAGCGTCTGGCTGGTCGCGGCGGGAATTTTCGCCGGGTGGAAACTCGCACGCTATCCGGAAGACGGCGACGCTGGCAGCGCGGAACTGGTTACGAGTTGCGCCGTCCTTCATCTCGCCTTTGTAACCTCGTTTTTCGGCGGACCGATGACGTGGAGCTATTACAGTTACATTCTTGTGATCGGTGCCGCGCTGACCTGCACCTGGAGTCTCGCAGTCGCTCGCATCACCGCAGCGCTCGCGTTCTTTTGCGCTGGTGGGGCACGTAGCCGTCGGCGTTACCACCATTAATGATTGGAGGACCACTACTACTCCGCACAGCGAAATGGCCGGGCTCTGGAGCACGCAGGCCGAGCGCGCCCAATGGACGCGAGTGTTGAACGCGATTCGCGCGACCGACGCCGTGCTCATTAGCGCGCAGGGATGCGCCGCGCTTCTGTTCCGTGATTTCGAAAAGCCAGTCGCGACCTATATGCTGCCTGGCTCCACTCCTGAGAGGGCCGTTTCCGACACTCTGCACCAAGCTGACGCGGCCTTGATGGTGGTAGCACCGCTAGCACCAGGAATCGGCGTGGCGCTGAAGCTTCCAGAGATCCGAAAATTGGTGGAGCAGCGCGTCCCAGTCGTCCGGAACAGCACCTTCGGAGTTTATCGCAAACCCGCGCCGTGATGACGCCTTCCGTGCGCGGACGCGCTCGCGCGCTGAAACGGCCGGCGCGCCTAACGCACTTGCCAGCGCAAGAGGGCGGATCTCGCTTAGAGATCCGCCCGCCTGATTCAGCAGTCATAACGGCAACGGCACGACGCCTAAAAGAGCGTCGGGCGCTGACGTGAGGTTTACGCGGATGACCCGCCAGGTCCTCCGCCGTCCTATTGTTCAACGCTATTCGCGTTCCATGAAACCTTCCAGGTTGCGCGACCGTCCGGTCTGCCTGAGCTTGCGCAACGCCTTAGCCTCGATTTGGCGGATACGTTCGCGCGTAACCGCGAACTGTTTGCCCACTTCCTCGAGCGTATAGTCGGTCTTTTGGCCGATACCGAAGCGCATCCGGAGAATCTGTTCCTCGCGCGGCGTCAGCGTCGCCAGCACCTTGCGCGTCTGCTCGCCGAGGTTACCTTGGATAGCGGCTTCCACCGGCGACGGCGCCAGTTCGTCCTCGACGAAGTCGCCCAGTGAGCTTTCCTCTTCGTCGCCGATTGGCGTCTCAAGCGAAATCGGCTCCTTGACGATTTTGAGTACTTTCTGGACCTTGTCCAGCGGCATCTCCATCTGCTCAGCGATCTCTTC
>JBOHWJ010000211.1:0-2857 GCA_050736495.1 Binataceae bacterium (SeqCode)
CACCTGGACTACCTGGTAGCCCGGGATGTCATTGGTCGTCACGACGATGAAGCCTTCGACGGGTTTGTCCGTGTCCATCCGAAGAACGATAACGACGCGTCATAGTTAGGGCAACGCGCAATCAGGGACGGCGAGCGTGTCCGCATCCTCGCGCGGACGCAACTCCACAAGCCAGCGCGAGTGTACAAACCGGCGATGGTTTTTATGGCCGGACTATCGTGGGGCGCTCAGTTTTGGAAGCGGCCGCGGGTTGGGCAGCGCCGCGGCACGGATCCAGCGCATAGCGGCTCGCCGCGATACGTTTATATTGGTGATCGGCGAGCCACGCGAAACCCGGCAGATACCAGAGATAGGCGAGATAGCCGCGCGCCCCGTTCTGGCGGCGCAGGACTTCGTTGACCGCGCGGGCGCCGCGCCATACCCGGCCGTGCTCGTCGACCACGTGGAGCTCCGTCATCAGCCGCTCCATCGTGAGCCCTGGGAATTGCGCACGCGCGGATTCAGTGTGTATATCCTTCAGATCGATTACGCCCGAGTTGTCGAACATGAGCACGGCTTCGGCGCTGACGCGGCATAGTTCGCACGCGCCGTCGTAGAGCACGGCAATGCGGCCCGCGCATGCCCTTCCAGGAATCACGCCGGCGGCGGTGCCGATGACGTCGCTGGCAGCCATAAAACCTCAGCGTCTCGACAGTCGCGGATTACCAGTGGCGCGGCGCTGTTTGAGCTTTTCCTGAATGATGCGCCATTCGTAGCCATCAACCAGCGTTTTCCATCCGGCCTCGACGGTATTGGCCGATTTCGCCAGCGTGGTCCAGGCCGACTGGCCGTCGGAGAATTTCTTCACCGACATCACGTCGGCTTCGGTCGATACGCCGCTTGCATGGGTATAAGTCTCGGTGACGCGAACGGCTTCGAGATAGGGGAAATACTTGAGTAGCGCTTTGCGCAACGCGACATCGAGTGCGTGCACGACGCCGACGCCGCGAGCCGCTTCGGTTTCTTCGACGTCGCCGACGCGGATCACCACAGTGGCGTCGATCGTCATGCGGCCTTCGAAGAAATCGTCGATGACGCGCCGGCGCACGACCTCGAATGGCGGAGTATAATCGGGTGACGTCCGGAGCTCAGCCAGTTCGCGCGAAGCCTGCGGCGTTTCGGTTTCGTAAAAGATGGTCTCTCTTTCAGTCACCGTCGGATTCCCGCATCAATTATCGTAATGTGAAAACATTCGTTCAAGCCGAATTCCGCATGGCACGGTGCAAAAGCACCAATAACGCATCCATATCCGCTCATCGCCCGCGTCAAACTACATCGCCAGTCCACCGTCGATCTGGATTACCGCGCCGGTAACATAGGCGGCGGCGTCGGATAACAGAAAGGCCGCCATCGGCGCCACGTCTTCGATCTGGCCGAAACGGCCAAGCGGTATCAGGTCTAGCGCAGCCTTGCGGCTCTCCGCAGGCAGCGACGCCGTCATGTCGGTTTCGATAAAGCCGAGTGCGAGCGCATTGACCCGCACGCCCAGCCGTCCGACTTCCTTCGCCATCGCCTTGGTCATTCCCACCAAGCCCGCCTTGGAAGCGGAGTAGTTTACCTGCCCCGCCATCCCCACCAGGCCGCTCACCGAAGTCACGTTGATGATCGAGCCGCGTTTGGCCTTCATCATCATGAAGATTGCCGCGCGCGCAAAGTTGAAAGCCCCGGTCAGGTTGGTATGAATCACCTCCGACCAGTCCTCCTCGCTCATCATAACCAGCAATTTGTCGCGCGTCAGCCCGGCGTTGTTGACCAATCCGTCGATATGGCCGAAGGCGGTCTTGACCGCGTTGACCATTTCACGCACGCCCTTCAAGTCGCGGACGTCAACCCTGAAGGCTGCGGCCCTGACGCCAAATGCCTGGAGTTCGTCTTGGAGTTCGGCGGCCTGCCGCTCACTTCTGATGTAATTGAAGGCGACGTTCGCTCCGCGACGCGCCGCTTCCAGAGCGATTGCGCGGCCGACGCCACGGGTCGCGCCGGTAACGATAATGCCTTTGCCTTCGAGGTCTCTCACGACGCTCTCCGCATCCGTTCCGGCTTCCACATCCGCCACACTCTTCGCGCGCCGCGACGTCGCCTGGTCGCGCCCGCTGGTTGCGATACACAGGCGCATCCTGGCGCTCGCCCACCGCATCCGGCCGAGCCGTATCCGCAGTATGCCACAATTTACGCACCCCTCCCTCGCACTACGGAACCCTGCTCAATCTGTGGGTGTTCCGCGGTGTGCTCCGTGATTATGGCAAGGAAGCTTTAGCAGGCTGCCGAAACTGTGTGCAGTGTTTGTGCACTCCTGCCCTTCTCAGAACCGCCGCGTTACGCGCTGAACGACGAACCACATCCGCAAGTGCGGCTGGCGCGCGGATTATCGAAACGGAAGCCGGCATTGTGGAGCCCCTCGACGTAGTCGAGCGTCGTTCCCGCGATGTAGGGCAGCGAAACCTCGTCGACCAGGACGCGCACGCCGTCCAATTCGGTCACGGTATCGCCGTCCTTGGCGGCATCGAAGCTCAATGAGTATTGGAAGCCGGAGCATCCGCCGCCAACCACTGCTATACGCAGCCCCTGTTCGGCACCAGCTTCCCTGGCGTGCATTTTCTTAACCGCTTCCAATGCTTTGGGCGTCAGCTTGACGCCGGGCAATTCGGTTCCAGCAGTTACCTGCGAATTTTCCTGTGCATTGCGCTCCTGATGGAGTTCCTCTGACATCGAAGCCTCCGCCGTCGGGCATTCGTAAGTTATTGAATAATCGTGAATAAGCTAACGCTACTCCGAAGGCAGTGTCAACGCATCCGTCCTTGAGCAGCCGCGCTTCAGC
>JBOHWJ010000212.1:0-5693 GCA_050736495.1 Binataceae bacterium (SeqCode)
CGTTTTTTTCGAATTCCCGTCCGGGACGGTTTCGCAACTTGAAACCAACGGCGCGCTATGCGGATCACATTTGGTACCAGCCGCTTCAATTTTCTCGATCCCGAAGGCCTCATCAAATCGTCCATCGCGACCGAGAAGGCTGGCTTCGACCATCTCTGGTTTCCGGACAGCCAGCTCCATGCCGGGGATGTTTTCGTCAATATGCTCGTCGCCGCGCGCCATACGGAACACGCTCGTGTTGGCACTTTGATCGTAAATCCCGTCACGCGTCATCCGAGCGTGATCGCCGGCAGTATCGCCGCCGTCGACACTCATATGCCGGGACGCTTTATGCTCGGGATCGCATCGGGTGATACCGCGGTCTTCCAGGTCGGTCTCAAGCCGGCGCGTCTTAAGGAGATGGAGCACGCGGTGCGCATGATTCGCGCGCTGTTGGCGGGCGAAGGGGTTGACCTTGGTTGGACGGCACCGTCGCGCCTGGACCGCCCGCGCAAGATCCCGGTTGTGGTCGCCAGCAGTGGCCCGAAAACGCTCAGGATGGCCGGGCGCTGGGCCGACGGTGTGGTGATTCGGGCTGGCGCCGACCCGGCGCTGCTTCAGTGGGCCTACGATGAGTTTTGCGCGGGAGCGATTGAAGCCGGCCGCGACCCCAAATCGCTTTTTGCCGCAGCGCATTTTCATACCGTGATCAGTGACGACTCCGGCCTGGCCGAATCCCGCGGCCGCGTCATGGCGGCCGGTTATTATGAAGTGAATCCGGTGCTATGGCAGCGGATCGGGCTAAAATGGCCGTGCGCGCCCATCGAACATATCCTCAAAACCGTGCGTCCGGATTTTCACCACGCCGCTGACATGGCGCTGGCCGCGCGGCTGGTCGCTGCAATCCCGACCGGGATTGCACGGCGTTTCTGCCTGATGGGGAGTGGCGCCGAGGTCCGGGCGCAACTCGAGCGATTGGTTGTGGCACTGCCCTGGGTGCAACATGTGGTGTTGCAGCCGAACATGCCGGGGGCGGCGTTCATCGCGGCGTGCCGCGACGCCGTCATTCCAGCTTTCCACTGATTCCGTGGATTCGGTGTTCGACGGAATTTACATAATCAGGCTGTAAGCGGCGCGGCACAGCATTCCAATGCGATTCGTTAAGCTGCTGGCGGCAAGTAGATTCCTTGCCGCGGCGGGGCTTATTCCGCATGCCGCCGTTTCCAGTTGGAGCGACGCGATCGGCAGCCGGAAAGGCCGGGTCTTTGCGTCTATCGGTCCATAGCGCTCGCGCTCGACCTAACTCGAAGGGCCGACGAGAGTTCCAAGCGCACCCTATCCGATTAGGAGACCTTCGGCTCTGATGGCGCCGGCCACCGCGTCGAATGCCGCCTTGATGGCGAGCGCCTATGAATGATAGCGTGCAGGTGTGGGCCGATGCCCACTTTTTTGTTAGTTCGCCGCTTGCTCCCGGGAAACATAACGGCTGCTTTATCTGGCCCTGGAAGGCGAACCGTCGAGGAAACGGCCGGTGGTGGTGTTACAGCTTCATCCGGTGGCGAAAAAGGTCGTCGAACTGCTCGAACCTCACGTGGAACGTCAGGGTTTCGAGTTGGTCGCCGTGGTGTTTCGCCGCGGCACGAGGAGTTCGTTGTTGCGTCTGCTGATCGATCGCCCCGAAGGCGGCGTCACGTTAAGCGACTTGGAACGGCTGAGCCCGATTCTTGGCGATCTGCTCGACGTGTACGACCCGGTCGAGGGGCGATATACGCTCGAAGTGGCGTCGCCGGGCATCAACCGCCCTCTCATGAAACAGAGCCACTTTGAGGCTTTTCGCGGGCGGCGCATACGGCTCCGAACCCATCGCCCGCGCGACGGGCGTAAGTTGTTCGAGGGCACGCTGGTCGCGGTCAGCGCGGAGGGCGTGGCGCTTGACGACGATATGAGTAAAAGCCGGCAGATGTTCGGCTTTGATGAAATACAAGGAGCTAACTACGAGCATAAATTCGGCTAGCTCGGATTGTGTGGCTAAAGCGGCGGGAGATCCCGGACGGAGTTGGTTTCGCGTAACGGACGGGCTGTCCCGAAACGTGTTCAATTCCATGCACGCGGAGCGTGCTGTCATCGGCGTATCGCGGGCGTACGGCGCGCGCGACGGCGCGGCGGCGGCTTTGCCCATGCGTGACACTATGCACCTTGGGGAGGCGGTATGTCGGTCGATCTGAACCGGGTAATCGAGCAGGTATCGAAGGAAAAAGGGATCGACAAGACGATCGTGATCAATGCGGTCGAGGAGATGATGCATTCGGCCGCCCGCCGCAGCTTTGGCCCCGATCGCAATATCGAGTCCCGCTATAATCCGGACATCGGCGAAATCGAGCTGTTTGAAATAAAAACGGTGGTCGAACATGTCGCCAATGCCGCTTCCGAGGTCCAGGTGGAAGAGGCGCATACCAGGTACGATCCGGAAGCTGAGGTCGGCGATGAAATCCTGATTAAACTCGATACGGCCACCATGGGCCGTATCGCCGCGCAGGCCGCGAAGCAAAACCTCATCCAGCATATTCGCGACGCCGAGCGCAAGCAGATTTTCAACGAGTTCAAGGACCGCAAGGCGGAAATCATCTCCGGCATCGTGCAACGCTTCGAGCGCAAGAACATGATTGTCAATCTCGGCCGCACCGAGGCGATTCTGCCCGAAAAGGAGCAGATTCCACACGAGCGCTACCGCCAGGGCGATCGCATTCGCGCACTTATCGTCGATGTCGACCTTTCGGAGAAGGGGCTTTCGATCGTGCTCTCGCGCACGTCCAACGTCTTCCTGTGCAAGCTGTTCGAGCAGGAAGTACCGGAGATCTACGAGGGTATCGTTGAAATTCGTCAATGCGCGCGCGAGCCTGGCGGACGCGCCAAGGTTGCCGTCTATTCCAAGGATAATGATGTCGACCCGGTCGGCGCATGCGTTGGAATGAAGGGCACGCGCGTGCAATCGGTGGTGCAGGAGTTGCGCGGAGAAAAGATCGATATTGTGCCATGGACCGACGACCAGGCCGAATTGGTATGCCGCGCGCTGGCGCCAGCCAAGGTCTCCAAGGTGATAATCGACGAGGAAGAGCATGCGATGGAGGTGATCGTACCCGACGATCAACTGTCGCTCGCAATCGGCAAGCGCGGTCAGAACGTGCGCTTGGCGCATCGGCTTTCCGGCTGGAAGCTCGACGTGCGCAGCGACTCGGAAGCCGAAGAAGAGGCGCGGTCGGCGCGGGCCTCGCTCAACGCGATACCCGGCATCGGCGATATCAATGCCGAGTTGCTCTATCAGTGGGGCTTCCGCTCCTCCGAGCAATTGGCCGAGGCCAACGAGAACAACTTCGAGGTCGAAGGCATCAGTCCTGAACGCGCGCGCCAGGTGGTGAACGCGGCGCGCGAATGGGTCGCCAACAAGAAACGCCTGGAAGAAGAGAAATTGGCGGCTGCCGTCGCCGCGGCGGCCGCCGCTCAGGATGCCGCCGAAGATGCGGCCGCCGCGGAGGATGCGGGCGCGGCTGGCGTTGATGAAGCTCGGGGTGGCGCTACCGCCGGCACGGCTGAAGCCGCCAGCGCGGGCGACGCCGATGGAGCGGCGGAGACGGCAGTCAACGCGGAACCGCCTGCGGAAGGTGAGGATGCCGACGTTAAACCATAGCCCGCTGCGCACCTGTATCGGATGTATGCAACGCGATCTCAAATCCGCGATGGTGCGGATGGCGGTGCGTGGTACGGACGTTTGCGCGGACCTCGATGCGCGCCTCGGCGGGCGCGGCGGCTATCTGCATCCGCATGCCGCTTGCTTGCGGCGGTTCGAGGCGAGCAAGGTGAAAGAGTTCAGATCGCTCAGGCGCAAAGTCGCGCCTGAGGAGCGCAAAAAGATAACTCAGGTGATCCGCGCGCGGCTGGATAGCGGAGCCGCGCTCGAATAGAATAGATGAGATGGCGCGAAAGCGGATTAAGACCTTTGCTGGTGAATGGGGCGTCTCGGTCGAGGATGCGCTCGCGAGTTGCAGCCGTCTGCGGCTGGCGCATGCGCATTCGGAATCGAGCCTGCTCTCCCCCGAAGAGGCCGAGCGGGTCAAGGCCGACCTTGACGACCAAGCCCATCGTGTGGCCCTGATGCGCCGCGAAACCGTGGTGGAAACCAGCGCCGGCAAGGTGGTCGAGAAGCGGCTCAACGCGACCGTGATGCGGCGGCGCCATACGGAACCCGAACCGTCGCAAACGTCAGCCGAGCAAAACGAACCCTTCCACTTCGAAGTCGAAGAGGCGGGCGGTGATGGGCCGTTCGTCGAACCGATTTTCGAGCAGGCGAATGAGCTGGAGCCGGAGATTCCGGAGCTGCCCGCGCTGGAGATGGCGGAAACGGCGCAGCCGAGTGAGCCGGAGAGCGGAGCCGAAGCGTCCGCGCGCGAGCCTTTGCCATCCGATCAGTCGGCGCCTTCAGTCGCGCCAGCTTCGATGGCGCATGCGGAGGCGGGGACCGAGAGTGCTCCGGCGGCGCCGGCGACGGAAAGTGTCAACGGGGCCGCGGCCGGCGCCGAGCGCGCCGCTCAGCCCGCGGCCGAACGTCGCGAACTCGCCCCGGCGCAAAGCGCCACGGCTAAGCCCAGTGCTCCTGTGCCTGCGCGCGAAGGCGCCAACGAGGTGGCGCCTTCGCGTCCCGCGCCTCAAGGCGGCGCGGCGCCGCATCGGCCCGAGACACGCACGCCGCCGGCACCCTCCATGCCGGGCCGCACCATCAATCTGACCGGCGCCGCACATGCGTCGGCGCCCAGTCTCGACGACGGTCCCCGCGGCCCCAAGGTGCTCGGCAAAATCGACCTGCGTAAACCCGCGCCGCGCCCGGCACCGCCGACTAGCGTACGTCCCGGCGCGACGCCTGGGCGTCCAGCCGGGCGCTCGGTGTCAGCCCCCGGCGCCAGCGGCCCACAAGAGCCGTTTGCGCCGCCGCCGTCGCCTGATCAGGTCAAGCCCGGCGCCCGCGTCATCAAGAAAAAGAAGGTCGTCAAGAAGGGCACCACTGATGTTGCGGCTGAGCGCGAGATGCGCGGGATGCGGGTGCCGAAGAAGCGTCGCGCGCTGCCGGGCAAGGAACAGAGAAAAACCGCGATCACGACGCCCAAGGCTTCAAAGCGCGTCGTCCGGATTACTGAGGGCGTTACCGTCGCCGACCTCGCCCGCAACATGGGCGTCAAGGCGGCGGAGATTATCAAGAAGTTGATGAGTCTCGGCGTGATGTCGACACTCAACCAGGTGCTCGATGTCGACACCGCGACGCTGGTCGCCAGCGATTTCGGTTACAGCGTCGAGAACGTCGCCTTCGATGTAGAGTCGGCGATCGAAGAGGGCGAGGAAACGGTCGAGGGCGAGGCGGTCGCGCGTCCGCCGGTGGTCACCGTGATGGGCCATGTCGACCATGGCAAGACTTCATTGCTCGACGCTATTCGCCATACCAGCGTGACCACGCAGGAATTCGGCGGAATCACGCAGCACATCGGCGCCTACATGGTCGAGGTGAACGGCCGCAGTATCAGCTTCGTCGATACGCCCGGCCACGAGGCGTTCACGGCGATGCGTGCGCGCGGCGCCAAGGTGACCGATATCGTCATTCTGGTGGTCGCGGGCGACGAAGGTGTAATGCCGCAGACGGTCGAGGCGATCAATCATGCGCGGGCCGCAAA
>JBOHWJ010000213.1:0-4835 GCA_050736495.1 Binataceae bacterium (SeqCode)
GTGTAAACCCGTCGCCGTCCTGAAAGCGGCCGTGCTGATTTGTCGATCCGTGGCCGCCTGGATCGACTAGCGGGCAATACGTGCACCTTCTCATTCGTAGAGAGCGAACAGATGGCGATGCGAACCAGTGGAAAATCGCTGAACTCCGGTGTTGAAGTCTGGGCAGGTCCCAGCGCGTGGTTCTGGCGCGTGATCAACCCGCGTTATGACTTCGGCATCATCGGCGTGACCGCCAGCGAGGCGGAGGCGCTCCGCGAAGCGCATGTGGCACTCGAAGAGATGCTGGCCACCGCGCCAGATCAAGATGACCGCGGGTGCCAGCCTTTTTACCTGGAGCCGTTCTACTTCTAAGAGCACCTATCATCATGCGTCGGGAAAAGGCTGTTTCAAGCTGACCGTCCAATGCCGTTAAATGAGAGTCTTTAGAAGCGCTGGCGGTTTCCAGGATCGCGCGCCAAAGCCGACGTATGGCCCGTGGCGGGATCCCAGTCCTCGCGATTCCGGCGGCGAACTGGGACAACGGCGGTGCGCACATTCGAGATCGGACACATCTCGAGCGGATGCGCTGTTCGCGGAGCATCGAGAGCAACGCCTCGCTCTCATGAGCGCTTGTGCCGTGACCGATTCTTTCCGCCCCCCAGGCCGGCAGTGCCGCACATCCACAACGGCCCGAAGAAGCGTCGCGTCGGTGACCGGCGGCAAGGTCTACGGATGCTGTTTCAAGAGCACTGCACCCGAGATAACGCATGATAGCCCGTGCCAGACATAACACTGGCGTCAACCTTAAGGAGCGAATGAGATAATGAGTTGGTCGAGCGGCAGCGCGTTCGATACGTGCTCGGGGGGTGAAACGGCATTCACCGCGAGGGGGGTTCCGTGAGCCTCCGCCTGGTCGAAAGCCGCGGTACCTGGAGAGCGCCCGGTGATTTGAAAGGCGTCGATCGCGTAGGGCAAACCGTTAGCCGCAAGCGACAATGGGCGACTCATAATCTGGAAGTGGAGATGGGGTGCGATCGTGTTTCCCGAATTGCCGACCAGTCCAATCACCTGGCCCCGCGTCACCGTATCGCCGGCGTGTACTCGAACACTTTTCGGTTTGAGGTGGGCGTACATCGCGTAATTCCCGTCCCCGAGATCAAGGATGATCGAGTTCCCGTCGGCCTCGTCGAGCGGGATCCTTACTGGAAACTTGCCGGGCACTTGATTAGGTAGATTGTCGATCGCTGAAACCACGGTGGCGTTAGCCACGGCCAGAACGTCGGCGCCGTAAATTTTATAGCTGGTGACGTCGGCCTTGCGGCCGGAATAGATACGGTATGTGCCGTCCAGTTGTTCCCAATCGACGGCATAGCGTTGCGCCACCCGGACGCGGCCATTGACCGGCAGCGCGGCTCGAACGTGGCGGCTGGAATCGCAGCACGAATCCGCGGAAATGTAGCGAACCCCGCGCAGGGGCGGGCCTATGACCAATGCCGATCTCATATTCACCGTCGTATCACCACCACTCTGGCTGATTTCCTGGCCAGCTAGATTCACCGTGACGCGATGGCTGAGCTTTTTTGGAACCGACGCCGTACCATCGGCAAGAATCAGGTGGATAAATAACAGCGCCTGCGTCCCCGGCGCCATCACGCCGCTTGGCGTCCGCTCGCCGGCCGGTTGCAACCTGCGGGCAACGTCTTGCGTATCGAGAGTCCGCACTACTTTCCCGTCACCGAGCACGTCGACCCGCCGGATGGCCGCGGCGGCATTAGTGAAGTTCGCCATCCATAACTCATAAACCAGGTGCGTATGACCGTCAGAGCCGGAGAACGGCACTGGCGCGTCCTGCACCGACAGAATCAGCGGAGTAAGGATCTGAGACTCCGAAGTCTCCGCGGCACGCGTGGAGTTCGATCCACATCCGGCCATGAGCAGCGCTATCAGGAGAAGCCTCGACACGAAGCCAAGCCATCGCCCCGAAACACGCGCTGCGCCGCCAACTAAGCGGCGATGTTGCCCTAAACTCAAGCTACCCTCGTCGGAATCGCCAAATGAAGACTATGATGGTCGCGTTTTCCACGGCACTCATATGGAATTCCCCATTTTGGTTCACGAATTGCCCGAGACTCATACGATCGTGCCTTGGACGCGGCCAAATATATGTATTCGGAGGTTCTATTTTCAATCTCGATTTTTGGCTTCGCGCCTGCCTTCGCTTGTCGTTACGCGGGGCGAACGGGCCAACCGTCTCGGAGCTGCGATTGGCCTATTGGTACAGCGCAAAAATCAAAACGCGCCGTTGCTCTGTCCGCTCTTCAAGCGCCAATAGCTCAAAGGGATAATCGGCATGAACAATGATGAATACGCGGCGGTCCGGCACAATTTCGAGCGCGAGATCGTGGCGTTTGTCGCAAGGTTCGAAGTGATTCAGGAAAATCTTCGCTTGGGTGCGGTGGCGGAAAGCCAGGCGTCGTTGGCGGAGGCGGCGGGCGCGATCTTTCGCCATTTTGATCACGAGTTCGCACCGCTCAATCCGCCTGGCGAATTGAAGGAACGGCACGAACGTTTATGCGCGGCAGTGACTGAATTCAGCAAGGCGTACAAGCTCTTCATGGCGCCGTCGAGCCGCGACTGGACGCTCGCCTTCTTGTACAGCCGCCGCGCCTTCTGCCGCGGCCTTTACATGCTTTACGATTTGCGCGAATGGCTGGCGCTGGCCGACGCACACTTCCTGATGGCAGGAGCGAAGGCGCCGCACGCGGCGGCGCGGACGGCGGGATTCATCCAGCGCACCCGCGACGAGTCGCGTTCGGACTGTACGTTGTATATTCCGGAGGATTATTCGCCTGAGAGGCCAATGCCGATGATAGTCGCGCTGCACGGCGGCTACGGCCAAGGGTCCGAATACGTCTGGACGTGGCTGAGACCGGCGCGCAGCCGCCGCTGGGTATTGCTCGCGCCGAAGTCGTGGGGCGATACCTGGGATATGACGCTGCGGAGCGCCGACACGCGATCGGTGCTCACGATGATCGACGAGGCGGCGCGCGACTATCCGATCGACACCGCGCGCGTCTATCTGACTGGCCTTTCCGACGGCGGGATTTTCACCTATATTCTCGGCCTCGAGCATCACCAGCGTTTTCGAGGACTCGCGCCGGTGGCGGGCGCGCTGCATCAGGCGATCGATCCGATGCTTCGTGAGCGGCGCGGCAAGGACACGCCGATTTTCGTCATCCATGGCGTCCACGACCCCATCTTTCCGGTGACTTTCACACGTCAGACAACACAGTTGCTGCGGGAACTCGGCTATGATGTGAAGTACGAGGAACTACCCGAATGGGCTCACGCCCTTCCGTATTCGATCAATGAACACCTGGTGCTGCCGTGGATGGAATCGCTGCCGGATAAACGCGGTTCATAGCGCGGGAGGCGCGTGTCGCCGCAACGCGGAAGAGCCGGCGCGTGTGCGCCCGGGCCCTTGTGTGCTTGCCGGGCAACTCTGATGATAATCCCGCGCGTCACATCTTGGCGTCCATGACCGCCTTGCCGGTGGCCGGGTCGACTGGAACCGAGATGTGGGAATGGAAGATTTTCCATTTGCCGCCGACTTTATGGAGAGAATCGGTCACGCGGAAATTTCCCTCCATCGGCTTACCGTCCTTGCCGGTCCAGGTAAAGTGCTGGATGCTGTTGGCGACGCCAAGCTTGCCATCCGCCACGACGTCGAGCTCCAGGAACTCACCCTTCACGTCTTTGGCGTTCGTGAAAAAGTTCGTCAGGTCCTGGTAAACGGCCTGCTTGCCGGAGTACTTGAGCGGCGGCATGAAATCATAGAGCACGATTTCCTTTGGGTCGAAGCAGGCCATCGCTTCGTCGGCGTTTTTCGCCGCGATACATTTGTGCTCGAACGCCGTGATCTCCGCCTTCGCGCCGCCCGCCGCATTCGCGGGGAATGCGGCTGCGAAGACCAGCGCGATAGCACCGAACGTTGCTAAAAGCCAGGCGGACTCTTTCACTTGCCTCCTCCCTCGATTGGTCGGCGTGAGGTTTCGAGCCCCTGAGGCGGCTCGTGAATGAACTACCCTGCGCCAGCCGCCGTTCCGCGGCGGTGCGTGGTTCGCGCGTGACGCATCATTTGGTGAGGACGGAACAGGAGAGCATGCCGATTGCCGGTTCACGCTCCCCTGCCGTCCTTGTTGGATCGACTAAAACCGCACTATTACTTCTCATGCCCCGCCATGGCGCAGCAGCCGGCCTGAAGTAGCTCCCGTACAACGGCCATCCTCGAATGTGGCTTCACCGTTGACCATGATCGTGTGATAGCCTTCGGCGCGCTGCACACGGCGCCATTCACCACCTGGGAAGTCGCGAACGATCTCAAGCGGTTTGATCGCGAGCTTGTTGAGGTCATAGACGACCAGGTCGGCCCAGTTTCCCTCGACCAGCGTGCCGCGGTTCTTGAATCCGGCGCAGAGTGCTGGATGCGTGCTCAGGCGCCAGTGCAGTTCCTCGAGGCTCAGGACATCGTTTTCGCGTCCCATCTTGATCAGCGCTTCGGTCGAGTAGCGCCCGCCCGAGAAGAACTTGGTGTGAGCGCCGCCGTCGGAGACGCCGAAGATGGCCTGGGCGGGTGATGTCACCATCTCCTTGAGGTAATCGACCCGCTGATTGGTCGGCGGAGTGTAGAAATCGGTATTGAGGCCGTCAGCGCAGGCGATATCGAGCATCGCATCAACCGGATGTTTGCCCTCTTTCTTCGCGACCTCGCCGACGGTCATGTTCTCGTATTTCTTGAGATCCGGACGCTTGCACTCGGTGATGAAGATCTCGTCCACGAAATTGGTGATTAGGCC
>JBOHWJ010000214.1:0-5783 GCA_050736495.1 Binataceae bacterium (SeqCode)
CATCATCAACCGCGCGCTCGATGTGCTGGTTCATCTCGAGCAGATGACGATCGGCGCCATCAATGGCTACGCGATTGGCGGCGGCTGGGGTCTCGCGCTCGGATGCGACTTGAGAATCGCGGTGGAGGGTGCGCAATTCTGGTTCCCCGAAGTGGATTTGGGCGTTGCGCTGAGCCCCGGGTCAACCGCTCTGCTCGCCGGCCACGTTGGCCCGGCCGTCGCCAAGGAAATCATCATCACCTGCCGCCGCTACACCGCCGAGGAACTGCTGCCTATGGGGCTGGTCAATCGCGTGGTCAAGCGCGAGCAACTGATGACCGTTACGTGGGAACTGGCTCAGAGTATCGCCAGCAAGAACCCGGCGGCGGTGATGGGATCGAAGGCGACGGTGAACGCGCTCGCGATGGGCAAGGGCGTAATGGTCCCCGACCTGCTGCTCGACCGCTCCTAGTGTCGTGTCCCGCAAACAAGTTCTAGCTTGAGGAGCCCTTCTGCGCCGCGTCAATCATGGGAAAATTTGCAATGAGAGCGAAGTTATTTGCGGGACACGATACCTGGCAATGGCGGCGCGGCGCTCCGCTCGCGCCCTCATGGCGGATATAATGGCCTTCGCGCTTGGTGGTATCGGTGCCGCCGCGGGATTCAGGAAAGGCCGTGGAATTGCGGCGACGGCGGCGATATCTGGAGGGATGGATTGCCGTGTCTCACGACCACGTTGCCGATCCGGCTAGTTACAGCGCCGAGGAGGTCTTGCGCGATGGCGGGTCAATTCATGTCCGCGCCATACGCCCTGATGATCGCGAGCGTCTGCTGCACCATTTCCGCAGCCTGAGCGAGCAATCCATCTATTACCGCTTCTTCGGCATCAAGCGTGCGCTTACCGATCCGGAGTTGGAGGAGCTTACCCATCTCGATTTCGATCGCCAGGTTGGCATCGTCGCAACCTTGCGCGAAAACGGCGAGGAACGTTTCATCGGGGTTGCACGTTACGTACGCGGCTCCGAACCGGCACGGGCGGAAGTTGCTTTCGCCGTGATTGACGAGCATCAGGGGCGCGGGATCGGCACGCTGTTGCTCGAACACCTGAGCCGCATCGCGCGTTCGGCCGGGATCGTCGAGTTCGAGGCGGACGTACTTGGCGACAACAACCGCATGCTCGAGGTGTTCGCCAAGAGCGGCTTCAAGGTGCGCCGCTCGGCGCAATCGGGCGTGATTCATGTCACCTTTCCCACCGAGGAGACCGAAGAGTTCGCCCAAGCCAGTCATGACCGTGATCGCCGCGCCACCGCGCAGAGTCTCGCGTCGGTTCTGAGGCCACGATCAGTCGCCGTAATCGGGGCCTCGCGCCACTCCCGCAAGATCGGCGGCGCGATGGTCGGCAACCTCAAGGACTACGGTTTCAAAGGCCCCATCTACCCGGTCAATCGCACCGCCGTCGAGGTTCGCGGGCTGAAGTGTTATCCGTCGGTGACCGCGATTGGGGCGCCCATCGATCTCGCGGTTATTGCCGTTCCCGCTGAGGCGGTCGAGGCGGAGATTAGCGCATGTGCGCAAGCAGGCGTGCATGCGGTGGTCGTGATCACGTCGGGCTTCGCCGAGGTGTCGGAGTCCGGGCGCGCGCTGGAGGAGCGGTTGTTCGAACTGGTGCGCGGCTCCGGGATGCGTATGGTGGGGCCAAATTGCATGGGCGTGTGCAACACCGACCCGGCGGTACGGCTTAACGCAACCTTCGCGCCGATGGAACCACCGTTCGGGCGGCTGGCGATGTTCACGCAGAGCGGCGCGCTCGGAATCGCAATCCTGGATCATGCGCGCGCGCGCAACCTCGGCATCTCAACGTTCGTTTCGGGCGGCAATCGCGCCGACGTCTCCAACAACGATCTCGTCGCCTACTGGGCCGACGATCCGAGCACCGCTGTCATCTTGCTTTATCTCGAAAGCGTGGGAAACCCGGCACGGTTCGCGCGGCTGGCACGCGAAGTCGCGCTGACCAAGCCGATTGTCGCGGTCAAATCCGGCCGCTCGGCGGCGGGCACGCGCGCCGCGACCAGTCATTCGGGATCGCTTGCCAATTACGACCTGGCGGTCGACGCGCTATTCGAGCAGGCGGGCGTGATTCGTACCAACACACTGGAGGAACTGTTCGACGTCGCCGCGCTGCTGGCGACGCAACCGGTGCCGGCGGGCGCGCGTGTCGGCGTGGTCTCCAACGCCGGTGGTCCGGGTATTCTGCTGGCCGACGCCTGCGAGGCTGGTGGGCTGGAGTTGCCGGCGCTGCGGAGCACGACACTCGATCACTTGCGGACGTTTCTAACCGGCCGCTCGGCCTTTGCCAATCCGATCGATATGACCGCATCGGCGGCTCCCGCCGACTTTGAACGCGCGGTAGCGGCGGTTGGCAATGACCCGAACGTCGATTCGCTGGTGGTGGTTTATATACCGCCGATCATCACGCGTGCGGCCGACACCGCCGCCGCCATCGCGCGTGCCGCCGGTATTGTGCCGCCCACCAAGCCGATCCTGACGGTGGTCCTGTCCTCACAGCCGCCGCCCGCCGAACTTCATACGGGACCGCGCGGCAAGTTGCCTGTCTACGATTTTCCCGAGGACGCGGCGATCGCCCTGGGCGCGGCCTGGCGCTACGGTCGCTGGCGCAATCGGCCGCGTGGCAGGGTCCATTCGCTCGGTCGCTTCGCCCACGAGACCATCCGCGCGGTGGTCGAGCGCGTGTTGGAGGGCTCCGACGGATTGCGCTGGGTGGAGCCTGGCGACCTCGCGACCGTCATGCGCGCCGCCGGTATTCGCGTTGCGCAAGCCGAGCGCACCACCGTCGAAGCGGCGCCCGGTATGGCCGAGACACTTGGAGGCCCGCTCGTCATCAAGGCGGTCGCGCCCGGAGTCGAGCGCAAGCGCGATTCGGGCGGCGTTATCATGGGTCTCAAGTCACCGGATGCCGTGGCCGCCGCGGTTGAGACTTTGCGCGAGCGGATGGACGCTGTCGGCGCGCACTTGGATGGCGTTATGCTCCAGCGGCAGATCGAGGGCGGAATCGAAGCCATGGTCGGTGTGACCAGCGACCCAACCTTCGGTCCGCTGGTGGTATGCAGCGTCGGTGGTGCGATGAGCGAGCTGTTGAAGGATGCTTCTTTCAGGCTCAATCCGGTGACCGACGTTGACGCCGAGGAGATGGTCAATTCGCTGCGGACGAGTCCGCTGCTTGACGGTTATCGTGGGGCGCCGCCGGCTGATCGCGAGGCACTGACGGTGCTGCTGATGCGCGTATCGGCGCTGGTTGAAGCACTGCCGGAACTGGCTGAACTGGAGTTGAATCCGATCAAGGTGCTGGCGCCCGGGGAAGGCGCGGTAGTGATCGACGCTCGCATGCTGCTGCGGCCGTATCGCGGCGCGGCGGCGGCCAAGGGCAACGCCGCGGAGGACGCGCCGCAAGCTCCGCGCTAGCGGAATCCGCTTCAAATTGCCGGATCACTTTCCTTTCAGCGGCGCCGTTTAATTTGCTATCTGTGGCGAAGACCATTCATACGCACAAACGCTATCTTTCGTCGAGTAGAATGCCGCGCGATGAGGCCCATGCATCCATGGGACGGGTAAATCGGAGGACGATATGCCATTGGCCAGGATCAACGGAATTGAACTTTACTATGAGGTTCATGGCGAAGGACCGGCGCTTGTACTCGCGCATGGAGCCGGCGGCAATCATTTGAGCTGGTGGCAGCAGGTGCCCGTGCTTTCGCAGCACTTCCGCTGTATCACCTTCGACCATCGATGCTTCGGTTCCTCGCGCGATGTGGTTGACGGTCCCGGTCCCAACGCCTTCGTCGAGGACCTGCGCGCACTGTTCGACCATTTGGGAATTGAAAGAGCCGCCGTCGCAGGTCAGTCGATGGGCGGATGGAGCGTGTTCGGGTTCGCCAGCGCTTACCCGAATCGCGTCAGCGCGCTGGCGCTATGCGACACTTTTGGCGGGATGGATGACGCCGAGGTTATCCGGGAGCAGGCCAAGTTGCGCGAAAACGTCAAGGGCGCACTCTCACTGATCCTGTCGCGCGCCTATTCAAGCGAATTTCCCCGGCGTGAGCCGGCGCGATGCTTCCTCTACCAGCAGATCTCCGGGCTCAACGTGCATGTACCGGGTAACCTGATCCAGGTGATGGGCGCGCTCAGGCATCCGGTCGATCCGATTGTCGACAAACGCATCCCGACGCTCATCATGGTGGGCGAGGAAGACGTGCTGACGCCGGCGAACGTGATGGAGTTGATGGCGCGGCGGATTCCGCATGCGCGCTTCGTCAAGGTCGCGGGCTCGGGTCATTCGGTTTATTTCGAGCGTCCCGAGGAGTTCAATCGGTTGTTGCTCGGATTTTTGCGCGAAAACGTGTCCTGAGCACCTCCTAAACCGCTAGTTGAGTTTCTGAACTTCGGCCGAAGGCGCAAAGCCGTGCGCTGAAGGCGGGACCGCTGAAGGCGTGACCTTCATCGGATTGTTGCAGTCCTGCTGTCTCAAGTCGTTGCATTTTGGCACATCGAATGACGTTGCGTCGGCGACACTCCGGGGCGTGCGCTCTCTAGAGTTTTCTTGGCGATGCTCTCAACAGCTCGCTAGAGCTAATATACGCGCGCAGTGTAATGTTATACAGTCAATTTAGCCGCTATACGAAAAATGGCCGCCTATTTGCATTAGAAGCCATCAATCTCGAAGCATTCGCCCGGTCGGCGACTACATGACGCCGGTTTCGGACGATGGGAGGGTTTTGGATGGCTCGCATTATCAGGATAGCGGCATTCGCCGGAATCGTTGGACTTCTCGCTGGATGTTCGACCCAACCGCAGCAGGTTACGGTAGTTGGACCGGACTTGAAGCCGGCGTTGGTGGCGCAGCAGGATCAAAAAGCCTCGTCCACTATCGTTAACTGGTCGGCTCACGATCCTGACGCCACTTTCTAAGTTCAAACCGACGCGCCTGGCATTCGTCGATCGATGCCGCGGCCGCCGCCAGGCGCAGTCCTACAGCCGCTCGATAAGTTCTCGCGAAATCTCGTCGACACATTCGCGATAGCGATCCATCGGCGGGTTGATGATGAGTTGTTTCAAGCCGGCGCGTTCGAGCCCGCGAATCTGCTCCAGCAGTTCCTCGCGCGATCCCACCAATGTGGTCGATCGAATCGCCGCCGGCGTAATGAAGCGGCGCTCGTCTGGTAACAGGTAAATCACGTGTCCGCGGTGCAGATGGAGGTAGCGCTCGGCCGCCGGTATTTCCATCCGGCGCACGTGTTCGGCGTACGCCTCGAACACCGGGCGCGCGTCCGTTGGGATAGTGAGCGCCTTGGTGTAGCCGGCGGCGACGCCATGCAGACCCGCGGCCACCCAATGGCCCGTCATGTCGACCACGCGCGGCGAATCGAGCCCCTCGCCCGGTTTGAGCACGCATAGATGGGTCAGCGAGACGCATGGTAGCGGGAACGTCAGCGCCCGTCCGGCCGCGCGCGCACCTTCCTCGACTTCCTTAAAAATCGCCGCCATTCGATCGGGACTGGTGACGCGGCCCGTGATGAGACCGTCGGCGAATTCACCCGCGAGCCTGAGCGCCTTGGGTGCGTTGGCCGCGACGTAGAGCGGAATCGAATCGTCGAGGTTGACGAAGCGGCGATCGCGATGAAGAAAGCGGATCTTGCGGCTTAGGCCCTCGCTGTTGTAGTTCGCCTCGCCAGTTTTCAGCAGGTCGTGAATCACGCGCACCTGCTCGCGGAATTCCGCATGGCGCACCG
>JBOHWJ010000215.1:0-5488 GCA_050736495.1 Binataceae bacterium (SeqCode)
GTGACTGTAGTGATGGGCGAGTTCGGCCAAATGATCTTCGAGCCGTTCGGCGAACATGGCCTCCAGTGCCACGCCGGTCGTCTCGTGGAGTTGTCTGCGCTGCTGGACCAGTAGCGATTTGTAAGCCACCTCCTGGGTGAGGGCGTGCTTGAAAAGATATTCAAACCCGGGAAGAGCGGGCTGTTCATCAAGAAACTTTGCCTGCTGTAATCCAAGCAGCATCGAGCGCAGCTCGTCATCGGTCGTCGGCACGACGCGCCGCACAAGCTCGAACTGAAACCGCCGGCCCAGTACGGCGAGCGTCTGCAGCAGTCCTTTCGCGGGTGCTGGCAGCCGATCAATACGTGCCGCGAGGATCGCCTGCACAGTCGGCGGGATCGTGATTTCTCCGGGATTGCTGGCAACGACGTTGCCATTTCGGACCAACATTCCTTCTTCGAATAGGATTTGCACCGTCTCTTCCATGAAGAACGGGTTGCCCTCGGTTTTATCGATGATGAGGCGCTTGACCGGCTCAAGTTCGGCGGCATCGCCGAGCATCGCGCTCAGCAGTTCGTTCGCACTCTCCTGGTTCATGGGATCCAGGCGCAACTCGCTGTAGCAAGAGCGATCACCCCATTGATGCTGGTACTCCGGCCTGTAGTTGACCAGCAGCAGAATGCGCGCGGCTGGAATGCTGTCGACCAGGAGGTCCAACAGGGCCTGCGTCTCAAGGTCGATGCGGTGCAGATCTTCCAGAATTACAACGAGCGGCTGCTCGAGACTCTTGCTGAGGAACAGGTGGCTTACGGCGTCGAGCGTGCGCCGCCGCTTTATCTGCTCATCCATTCGCGTGACGATGTTGTCGGCTTGGGATACGCCAAGCAGGGCGAGCAAATATGGCGCCGAACTTTCGGAACCGCGGCCCAACGCAAGCAGTCCCGCCAGGACCTTCTCGCGCCGTTGGCGCTCGTCGTCCTGATCGACGATTTCAAAAAAGTCTTTCAGGAGCTCGATGACAGGCATGTAGCTGAGGGTTCTGCCGTGAGGTTCCGAGGGCACCTCGAGCCACAGACATTCGGCCTGCGCGGTGTTTTTGAGCTCACGAAACAGGCGCGACTTTCCCATCCCCGCCTCGCCGATTGCGGCGACCACTTGTCCGCGGCCGGCCTTGGCCAGGTCCAGCGCTCGCGCCACGTGATCCAACTCGGATTGACGGCCTACGAACTTTGATAATCCGCGCGCGGCCGACGCGTCTAATCGCGTTCTGAGCGGTCCGTGGCCGAGCGCCTCGTAGATGTTGATCGGCTCGCTGAGCCCCTTGATCCGTGCCGGACCGAGATCCTTGAACTCGAAATAACCTTTGGTCAGCCGCTGGACGCGATCGGTCACTACGATTGATCCAGTGGGCGCCAGCGATTGCATGCGCTCCGCGAGACCGGCCACCTGGCCAATGGGAGCGAATTCCATATCGCGGTCGCTTATCCGAATCGGCCGCATGACGGCCTCCCCGGTATTAAGGCCGATGCGGATCTCGACCGGAGACATTCCGTCCTCGCGCAAGTTTTGCGCGTAGCGCTTGATCTCCTGTTGCATCCAGATAGCGGCGTAGAGCCCGAGCTGGGGATGGTTCTCATGCGCGATCGGCGCGCCGAAAAGGGCGAAGATGCCATCGCCAGTGGACTGCACGACATAACCATCGAAGCGATGGACGGCGTCGATCATCAGCTTCAGGGCGGGATCGACGATTGCGCGCGCGTCTTCCGGGTCTAGTTGCTCCATCAGACGCATTGAGTCCTTGATGTCGGCGAAAAGTGCCGTCACCATCTTGCGTTCGCCTTCAGCGTCTGCTGACGATGCGAATGTCGGGTTTTGAACCGTCGTGCCGGGCGAAAGACCGCGAGCGGCGCCGGCCGAGTCGCGCGCTCGCGGGAGCAAATCCTGACTCGACAGGGCAATGCCGCATTGGCCACAGAATCTGAAGTGTGGCGCATTCGTAATTCCGCAATTCGCGCACTCTATCGGCAGGCCGGTTCCGCAATTGCCGCAGAACCTGGCCTTATCCGGATTGGCGAATCCGCAACTATGACACTGCATAATTCCCCCTTAGGCGGAAAACCCGGCGACAGTGTGGTGCTCCCGAGCGCCGCGAACCACTTGGTGCGATCGCTCCGCCAGCTTCGCTCTTTGGGCTTAGCGCCCGTTACCAAGAGCCAGCCGCCACACGGTCACTGTTTAGAGCAGGCCAACCGCCAGAACTATGAACCGCGGCTGGCGCGGATCATTGTTTACTCCGTTTCCATCGATCACGAGGTGTTACGCGCCGCTCCCGGCGAGTGCGGGCATGCTCATCCGTTGCCTGTGCGTCCACGGCGGAGGCATGTAGCCGCCACTCTCCGTCGCCGTACAGGATAGCGTAGCCGCCGCGAAGAGCCTGGAACGGCTGTTCGATGTGCCCTCTGTGATCGAAGCGATTGCGGTCATTCTTGAGCTTCGCGTTTCGGTGAAAGGATTGAAACCAGGCCGGATAAACGAAATCAGATAGCAGGACCCGGTCTATTCGGTAGCCATGTTCCGCGGCTGCGCATGGGTCGCAGATTTCCAGGGCGCAAAAAACTTCGTCGCTTTCGGGGAAGGGATGTCTGCTCGCGATCGCTCTGAGCATCCGCTTGATGTCGGGCAAACGCGTTGCCGTGGCATGGCTCAGATCCGGATCAGCGAGCATTTCCAGCAATTCGTGGCTCGCCGACAATGTCCACAGGTCCGCTTCCTTCGCATCGATGGCCTTCTGCTCCTCGACGAATACCAACGCCTGCGGTAATCCTTCGTTGGTCAGATCATGAAACCCCGATTCAACCGCGTCATCGCGATCGTCGAGTAGGATCAGGCGCCATCTTCCCGCGACCGGCCTGGAATCACAGGGCGTGAACTCCAAGCGCGCATTGGTGCCCCAAGCCGGATAGAGATCCTGAGCAACCTGCGTCTGGAGCGCGCCTTTGACTACGTCCCTGACCCTACTATCCGGTAAGCGATGACTCCGATTCCAAACGGCCACCACGATTTCCCTTGAGGCCCGGCGCCGGGCGTGTTGCAACGGCATTTTGCGATGGCCTCCTTTCGAGGTTCAGGAATGATCGGGTTGATATAAGGCGGGAATTCCCATATTTCGATTAGGTACCTTAGTCTTATTACAGTGGAGGAGAGTTAATTATGCCTCGTTTGAAGGATGCGAAGCCACAGGAGGTGAGCAAACATGACCGGAATGCAAAGAAAATAGCGCATTCGCTCGAACTCGCGGCGAATAAAGCAAAAGCTCTGCACCTTCACCTCACCAACCTGGATCAGCAGGCGCGGAAAATGGCGGGAGCCCTCGGCAAGACCAAGGCCGCAAAGACGGGGGAGAACAGCCAGCACCTCCATTCGTTGCTTCAAAGCACGCGCACTCACGTCGATTTGATGGCATCCAGTGGCCCGTTGGAAAGCAAACAAATGAAAGAACATCGCGCGGAGGTGAAGAAAACGCTGCCTCATCTACGTGCGGCAGAGCGTACGGCGCGTGGTCTTTCCGAGGATCTGAAGAAGGTACTTAGCCACACGTCCGAGATCTAGCCTGGCCTGCGCGACCGATCGATAAATTCGCACTGCCGGGCGCGCGGTCCTGCTAACTTTGCCTCCACCATCGACTCTTGACTGCGAGCCGAGAGGGTTTCGTTCACCCACCGGTGCTTGAATTGGTCCTCGGGCAAGCCTCGGGCGGTAGTTCTCGATTTGAGTTTCTGGCAGTTTAAAAGACCGTTAAGCCTTGTTAGCGGCCCTTGAGAGATTTGGTGCGACCTCAAGGGTTTACCGAGGCCGCGTGAGGCCGGAGCGTTTACAAGAGCAGCGGCTTGAAAGGAACCAAGCCGCCGCCTTCGAGTCCGCCTCCGGACTGGTTTCCCATTATAGAAACCCTGCGGTCGAACTTAAGACAAAAGCAAATGGAAACCCCCGACGATAGCCTTCGGCTGCGCCTACTTTACGACCTCGGCAAGGCCTTTGCCGCGCGGCTCGAACTCGACGAGCTGATACCGTTCGTAATACACAAGTGCCGCGATGCTCTGAATGCCGAAGGCGTCTCGATATTACTGCTCGATGAAGAACGCAACGAACTGTATTTTCCATACGTGTCGGAGGATGATCCCGAAGTAGCTCGGCGGCTCGGCGGTTTCGTATTTCCGGCCGGCCAAGGTATTGCCGGAGCCGTGATGCGCAGCGGTCGTGCCGAAAAGGTGGACCAGCCACAGACGGATCCCCGCTTGTACCGAGCGGTCGATCGGCGAACCGGAGTTGTCACCAGATCACTGCTCGCGGCTCCCTTGATCTCAGATGAAAGGCGCCTCGGAGTGATCGAGGCGGTCAACCCGCGCGGTCGAGAAGGTTTTGAAGACGCCGACCTCACTTTGCTGGAGGGACTCGCCGAAAGTATCGCGCTGGCGATTCAGAACGCACACCGCTTCGGCCAAGTCAAAATCTCGGAGAGCCGCCTGGAGGGTCAAGTCGGCGCCTTGCGCCGCGAGCTTTCGCGGCGCGACCGCTTTGCGGAAATTATCGCCGCCAGTCCCGCGATGACGGAGGTGTTCGCGCTGATTGAAAGCGCCTCCGCCTCATCGATTACGGTCCTGATTGAGGGCGCAACCGGCACCGGCAAGGAACTGGTGGCCCGCGCTATTCACCGCACGGGTGCTCGCGCCGATGGCCCGTTTCTCGCAGTCAATTGCGCGGCCCTGCCCGAGGCGCTGCTCGAGAGCGAACTGTTCGGACACCGCCGGGGCGCTTTCACCGGTGCGACCGACGACCACCTGGGACTGTTTCGTGCAGCCGCTGGCGGAACGATCCTCCTCGATGAGATCGGCGATATGCCGCTGCCGATGCAGGCCAAGCTGCTGCGCGTGCTTCAAGAGGGGGAAGTGACCGCCCTCGGCGACACTCGTCCGCGAAAGATCGATGTGCGAGTGCTGTCAGCGACCAACCACGACCTGAAGACCGCCGTCACGACGCGCAGCTTTCGGGAAGACCTGTATTATCGTCTTGCCGCGTTTCCGATTCATCTCCCATCCCTGCGCGACCGGGTCGAGGACATTCCGCTGCTGGCTTCGCGTTTCCTCGAAGCGGCTGCCGCTACCCACCACAAGCGGATCAGCGGGATCGCGCCGGCGGCGCTTGAATTGCTTTCGCGATGGAGTTGGCCCGGCAACGTGCGTGAACTCCAGAACGAAGTGGAACGCGCTGTGGCTATCGCGCACGACGGCGATTCCATTGGAGTGCCGCATCTCTCCCATGCGTTGAGAGGATCCGCAACCCCACGAGAAACCGGAGACGCGGGAGGCGCTGCTGAAAATCCCGAACCCGCCGCCGCAGAGCACCCGGCTCTGGTAACCGGACCCTTGCGACTGGCCCGCGCGACATTCGAAAAGCGCTACATTGCGGAGATGCTCGGGCGCTGCCGGGGTAATGTATCGCACACCGCCAC
>JBOHWJ010000216.1:0-3721 GCA_050736495.1 Binataceae bacterium (SeqCode)
GCGGCGCGATCGCGCTCGGCCATCCGTTGGGGATGAGTGGCGCACGCCTCGCGCTCACCGCCGTATGCGAACTGCATCGGCGCCAGGCGCGTTACGCATTGTGCACGATGTGCGTCGGCGTCGGGCAGGGTATGGCGGCGGTACTCGAACGCGTTTAGGCGCCTATAGAGATTTTGTGTGCGGGAAGCCGTGCGCCAGGGGGAATGGATGGTCACATCTGCGCAACCGGACCACGGACGGTTTCAGACGTGAGACGCTGACGGTTGATGGCGTCAAAACGGTGATGCTGACGGCGGGGCGGGACGAGCCGCTGGTGTTTTTCCATGGCGGTGGCACGTTTCACCGCTTCGATTTCGCACTGCCGTGGGCCGCGAATTTTCGCGTGCTGATTCCATTTCATCTCGGCTTCGGTGAATCGGCCGACGATCCGAGTATCAACGATACGCACGACTACGTACTGCATTTACGTCGATCTGTTCGATCAGTTGAAGCTCGACTGGATAAACCTCGCGGGTTTTCCTCTGGGTGGCCGGATCGCGGTCGAGTTTGCTATCGAGCACGGCCATCGCGTGCGCAAACTGGTGCTGGTGGCGCCCGCCGGACTGCGGGTGCCGAATCATCCGACGGCGGATATTTTCCGGATCCGGCCCGACGAGTTGCCGTCTGAGCTGGTCGTTAACATGAATGTTCTGCTGTCGCATCTGCCCAAGGAGCCGGACGTTGATTTTCTCGCCGCGCGCTATCGCGAAATGACCAGTCTCGCGCGTGTCGCATGAAGCGGCCGCACAATCCCAAGCTCGCGTGCTGGCTTCATCGGCTGAGGATGCCGACGCTGCAGGTATGGGGCGACAGCGATCGCCTGGTCCCGATGCAGCAGGCCGAAGTGTGGGCGGCGTCAATTCCGAATGCGAAAGTGCGCACGTTCAAGCATGCCGGCCACCTGGTATTGGACGAGAAACCCGAGGCGGTAGTCGAGGTCGCGGAATTTCTCAAGGCGCCGTAGTTCAGGTTTCATTTCGCGCCGATGACTGGCCGCGCCGCGGCATCACGCATAGCGGGCAGTGGATTTGCTTCGGCCGAGCGAGCGGTCCGCTTGAACGCCTCACGCGTAAAGACCATTACCATCTTGCGGGCGAAATAATCGCGCGAAGAAGGATGGAACGGATGCGGATACGGGAAGAACACCTGATCCGCATCATGCCCATAACGCCCGATCAATGGTTCCACGCATCCGGACGTTGCGTTCACGCCGACGCTGATACGATTGCCGCGCCACGGCCCGAGCCACAACCCTGACACGCGTAGATAGTGTTGGCTTCATCGGGAGCGAGCCAGTTCGCTGGCAGCAAATCCGCACGGACGGCGGCAAGCGGGGTAAGGCGCTCAAGTGGATAGCCGCGGTGGAGGTATTGATCGCCCGCCAGCAGCAGCCGATCGAAACGCACGAGGTCCAGCCGGCACTCCATCCGCAGCGCCGTTATATCGCGGTACGTCGCCAATGCCGCAGGTGCGAGACGGCCGATGACGACGCCGCCGACATTCTCGATACGCGCGCCATCGGCTTCGAGCAACGTGGTCCAATGTGGCGCCTGTGGATTATCGCGGTCGAAGATCACGGCGCTGACGCCGTGCGTGGCGAGAAACGCCGAGAGCTGCTGCGGCTCTTCGGGAATCGTGATGTCACGCTCGAGTGCGTCGATCACCGGCCACGCGAGAAACGAGCGCGGCGGCGGACCGGTCCATCCTTCGGGCATCGAGAAATACATCCCCGACAGCGCCTGCCACATCATCTCATTGCCCCGTTCTCCGTACGGCAAAACCATCACGGTCTCGCCCGGTTCGAGATAATGACGATACATCCCGGCGATGAAAAATTCCGGCATACCGAGGCCCTGCGCCCATGCGGAGGCGTTGAGGTTAGGCAACAGTGTGGTGACGACGACCGCCGCTGTCGCCCATTTTGCCGCTGTCGGCCAGTCGATTTCGCTCAACAGAATTGCGGTGGCGAGTGCGAGCACCAGGTCCAGGTAGACCGAGAAGCGTATCGGGTTGGCGCTATTGATAAACGGCAGCTTGACTATCAACTTCCACGGCAAGCCGAACAATTCGTGGCTGGCGACGTGGATGCGGCCGCCCAGCATGCAGACGTACGCGATTGCACAAATCGCCGCCATGAAGCGCGCCTCGGGCCGTTTCCAGCGCGTCACGAAATAGACAATCGCAATCACCATCAGCGGCACACCGATATAGCCTCCGGTATTGTTGCGGGTGTGAGCATATAGCCGCGAGATGGCTTGCAACCATGGAATTTGGCCGATCAAAAAGATGGGCGATGGCACCAGCAGTTCGAGTAGGTCGGTGCCTGGCATACCGGACCAGAACGGATGCGTTCCGGCGTCGCTGCCGCGCAAAACCTAGTACAGAAAGGGGCTCAGCACGACGGCGGCGGCGAATATCGAAACCGCGCTCCAAAGCGCGACCGATTGAAGCTGCCGGCGGAATTCGGACCAGAAAAGCCAGGCGAGTATGAGCCCGATCGCGCCGAACATGATCAGCGACACGAACAGTTCCATCCCGAGCAGGAACTGGCATACGAGGGTGGGCGTCAGCAGCGCCATGAACGCAGCCGCGCCGAGCCTATGCTCGAATCGCAGCACCGCCAGGTAAATCGCGATCGGAATCAGGAAGGCCGCCGTCATGAAGATATGCCCGGCCCATTGCTGGCCGACCATGAACGGCGAGAACCCAAACAGGTAACCCGCCAGTAGGGCGGGCCAGGCGCGCCCGATCAGATGACGCGTCAGCACGAAGGCCGCCAGTGCTGTCAGCGCGGGCATCGTCAGCACGAGCACATTAAAGGCGACCACGGGTCCATAGCGCAGCGGTTATCGGCGCGGCTACCAGGCTTTGCAGTGGCAGCGAGGTGGCCCACGCGAGGTTGAAGCCGTCGGGTCTCCAGATGATCTGCGTAATGAACGGGTTGAGTCGATGCGCGAGCGCGTATGGCCACCATAGCAGCGACCATATATAGAACTGCGGGTCGGGACCGCCGCCCGCATGCAGTCTCGAAAAATTGGCGAGCAGCGCCCGCCCAAAGAGCGCGATGGCGGCGATCTGATATAAAGCGAACGCGCCCAGCGCCTGCGCGAGAGGCCGCGTGCGCGATTCCCCGTTCCCCATACGACGCTTGAATCTAGCTTTCACCTTGCGGAAAATCCAGCCAGCCAGAAGCCGCCGAACCGCTGCGTCGCCCGGCCTGCGCTTTCTATTGACTCCGCCGGCCGATCATTGATTTTGTGCAATGAGGCTCTGGCGCAAGAGGCGCAATCGCTCAGGGAGAACGGAACCAATGCATGATGTCGTGCTCCGGAACGGGAAAATTGTTGACGGTACGGGCGCGCCCGCCCGCATCGGCGATGTCGCGATTGATAGCGGAATTATTTCGAGCGCGGGTGGCAGGGCCGGAGCTGGCAGGCGTGAGATCGACGCCGCCGGACTGGTGGTAGCGCCCGGCTTCGTCGATATCCATACTCATTACGACGGCCAGGTGACTTGGGATCCTTATCTTACGCCATCGAGCTGGCACGGCGTGACGACGGTCGTGATGGGCAATTGCGGATTTACCCTCGCCCCCGTCCGCGCCGGCGCCCACGAGCTCGCCGTGCGCAATATCGAGCGAGCCGAGGACATCGCAGGCGCCGCCCTCGACGCCGGCCTGACC
>JBOHWJ010000217.1:0-1794 GCA_050736495.1 Binataceae bacterium (SeqCode)
CCATAGCTGATTTTGAGCCGCTCCGCCTCGGTAATCGGTGTGCGCAGGCCGGCGGCGACATCGCTGGTCAGATGGTTACCGCCGATCGGCAGCACCGCCGTATGCATCACGGCACCGTTATGGAAAACGACTATGTCGGTGGTGCCGCCGCCGATATCGATCAAAGCCACGCCGAGCTCGCGTTCCTCCGGGAACAATGCGGCCTCGGCCGAGGCCAGTGGTTCGAACATCAGTTCGGTCGGCGTCACCGCCGCGCGCTCGCAGCACTTGCTCAGGTTCTGGCCGTAGCTTTGCGCGGCCGTGACGATATGGATGCGTGCTTCGAGCCGCACACCGGCCATTCCGACCGGGTCGCGCACGCCCTCCTGATCATCAACCGCAAACTGTTGTGGCAGGATGTGCAGTACCTGGCGGTCGAGCGGAATCGCGACGGCGCGCGCCGCGTCGATCACGCGCTCGACGTCGCGCGTGCCCACCTCGCCGCCGCGCACGGCCACAATACCGTGGCTGTTGAGGCCGCGGATATGCGCCCCGGCGACGCCGACCACGACCGCGCCGATGCGGACGGCGGCGGTCTTCTCGGCTTCACCGATAGCGTTGCGGATGGCGTCGACGGTCGCTTCGATATTGACGACGACGCCCTTGCGCAGGCCGTTGCAGGGCACCACGCCCTGGCCCAGCAACGCTATTGCGCCGTCGGACGCGCCTTCCGCGACCAACACACAGACCTTGCTCGTGCCGACGTCCAATCCGGCGAGAACATTTCTCATCTTGGTGCGGTCTCCTCGGATGCCGAATTGCGACGCGCGTGCGGCCGTCCGTGCGGCTCCAGCGCAACCTTGCGGAGGCTTTCCTGCTGGCGTGCGGCGGCTTTCAGCGCCGCCGGGCGAAGCTCCATCACGGCCTGCCCCGGCGTGGTCATGTCGAGCGTCGCCACCAACTCGGCGTGGCCCCGCCACAGCCGCATCACGCGCTCGGCGTGTGCAAGTTCGAGCGACGCGTCGTCGAGGTCGAAAACGATTTGCGAGCGCGAGTGCTCGAGGAATAGCGTCGCCGTGGCGCCGTCGTCATCGACTCGCATCTCAGACACCAGCGCCGAGAGCTCCGCCTCCGCGCGTACCAGTACGGCCGCGTATTCGAGCAGCCGCGCGCCGCGCGCGCCGGTCACCCCGGGTCCGCTCAGTATCGGCAGGTCACCTTCGCCGGCGGGCGCGACCGGCCCGCGCAAATCGCCGTGCGGGTTTAGCGCATAGAATCCGTCCGCGCGTTCGACCAACGCCACCGGCGCCGCCGCCAGACGCGGCCGCGGGTTGCCAAAGGCGTCGCCCCGTCCCTGATTCAAGTGCGGTGCGGCAACCAACTCGGAATGGCCCGAACGCGACCACAGGCTCATGAATTCGCGGATGCGCAGGGCGAGAATATGCCCGGGACGGCTCAGCCCAGTCATTACGCCGAGCGCGAAAAAAGCGCACAGCACGAGTCCGGCGAGCCGCCAGCCCCATTGCGTACCACTCTTGCGCTGCTTTTTCTTCGCCGCCACCACCGCCACCCAACGTTTCTATCGCGCCTTTTGCCTCACCACCCGCTCACCACTCGCCCTCTCACCCACCGCCGCTCACCGCCTATTCACCACTCGCCCACCAGCCTCACTTCGGGCTCTAGCCAGACGCCACTGCTCTCTTTGACTTTGTTGCGCGCCAGTTCGATCAAGGCGCGAACCTCATCGGCGCGCGCGCCGCCCAGATTGACGATGAAGTTCGCATGCTGGCCGGAAAACGCCGCGCCGCCCATGCG
>JBOHWJ010000218.1:0-3823 GCA_050736495.1 Binataceae bacterium (SeqCode)
GCCTATGACTTCTCCGCGGGCGCCGCTACCCTTTCACCATCGCGGGAGCGTCATTGAACCGCAACTGGCGTTCGCACCAGCGCGCGATAGCGAGCAGGCGCGCCTCCGCAAACGCCGCGCCCACCAATTGAATTGACAAAGGCAGACCGTCCGCATTGACTCCGCAGGGCAGCGCGACGGCGGGGTTTCCGGTCATGCTCCAGGGACTGTTGAACGATGCATCGCCGGTCGAGTCGAGGCCATGCGGCGCGGGCGCCGGCGCAGTGGGCACCAAAATGGCATCGTAGGTAACGAACAGTTTCGCGATATCGGACTTGAAGCGGCGTTGCGCCTGACGCGCACGGATATATTTGGAAGCGTCGACCTTGAGCCCGCGCTCAATCAACTCACGGGTCTTGGGATCAAAGGCCTCGGGCCGTTTATCGAACGCCTCCTGATGATAGGCCGCGGCTTCGCTCGTTAGCATCGTGAAGAACGATTTGCCGATGAGAGCAAATGACTCGGGCGGCTCGATTTCGTCGACGCGTGTGTCGGCCTGCGCAAACGCGGCCGCGGCGGCTCTCACCCCCGCACGCATATCGTCGCTGGCATTGTCGCGAAATTCACCGCCCATCAGCGCGATTCGTCGCGGCTGGCCGTCGCCGTATTCGGTCGCACTGATATAGTCCGCAACTGCCACGTCGGCTGACATATGGTCGCGCGGATCATAGCCGGCGACCGCCTGCAGCACCCGAGCGAGGTCCCTGACCTCACGCGCGATTATGCCCGGATGGTCGGTGCTCTCGACCAGCGGAATCATACCGTAGAGGCTGACGCGTCCATGGGTCGGCTTGAGCCCCACCGCGCCGCAGTAGGCTGACGGTCTCAACGTCGAGCCGCCGGTCTGCGAGCCTATCGCAGCCGGGCACATCCGCGCCGCCACCGCCGCGCCCGAACCGCTGCTCGAACCACCCGGCGTGTGCTCCACGTTCCAGGGATTGCATGTCGGCGTCGGCGCCAGCATTGCGAATTCGGTGGTGGTGGTTTTGCCGAGGATGATCGCGCCGGCGCGCTTGAGGCGTTCGACCACTGCGGCGTCGTAGTCCGGCACGAACTGCGCCATCCCCGCGTGACCGCCCGTGGTCAGCATGCCGGCGGTGTAGAAAATATCCTTCACGCCGACCGGTATGCCGTGAAGCGGTCCGCGCAGCCGTCCGTCCCGCGCCTCGCGCGCCAGCGCCCGCGCCTGGAGCATCGCACCCGGGCGGTCAAGCGTAACCCACGCCTTTACCATGGGTTCGAGGCGTTCAATTATCGCCAGGCATGATTCGGTCAATTCCACCGGCGACAAAATTCCGGCCGCGATCCGCTGCGCCGCTTCCGTCAGGGTGAGCATGCAAGCTTTCGATGCGCCCATGGTCAAAACCTCCGTGCTTCGCGCTCGTGCAATTTCCCGGTGTTATGGGTTATTTGTCGTTCGAATCGATGAGAAAAAGCAACCGTCAAGTGATTGTCCGCCGGTTCAGACGGCATCGGCGCAAACCGGTGCGATCGCCGCGGGCCGCCGCCGGCCGGGGTTATGGGAGGCTCCACGATGCGTCTTGCTGGTAAGACCGCCCTCGTCACGGGTTCAAGCTCCGGTATCGGCCGCGCCATCGCCACGCGCTTTGCGCGCGAAGGCGCCGACGTCGTCATCAACGGCCGCAATGAAGAAAGAATCGCGAGCGCCGTCAAGGAGGTCGAAGCGGCTGGCCGCCGCGCGCTCGGCATTCGCGCCGATATCGGCAGCGTTGCGCAGACGCGCGCGATGATCGACAAGGCGGTCGCTGAATTCGGCCACCTTGACATCGTGGTCTCCAACGCTGGCGTCTTTCACCACACGCCGTTCCTCGAAATCAGCGAGGAGGAATGGGACGAAGTGCTAACGGTGGATTTGAAGGGCGCGTTCAATTGTGCCCGCGCCGCGATCGGACAGATGGTGAAACGCGGATGGGGCCGGATTATATGCGTCACCGCGACCTCGGGCCTTTCCGGCCATCCGATGATGGGGCATATCTGTGCGGCCAAACACGGTGTGCATGGCTTGGTCAAGGCGCTCGCGGCGGAGTTTGCTTCCACCGGGGTAACCGTCAACGCGCTCGCGCCGGGCCTGGTCGATACCCCCATCCTGGTCAACTTCACCGAGGAGGCGCTCGCCAACTTGAAGCGCCGGATTCCGGTCAACCGTATCGGCAAGCCCGAAGAACTCGCGGAGGCCTGCCTGTACTTTGCCTCGGAGGAGTCCGGCTACGTCACCGGGCAGATTCTCAACATGAGCGGAGGGTCACTGATCTGAACGCCATGGATATCATAATACGCAACGGAACCATCGTCACCGGCCGCGACATGTATCGCGCCGACATCGGTATCGAGGACGGCAAGGTCGCGATAATCGGCAACGTCGCCGGTCCGGCCGGCCGCGAAATCGACGCCACCGGCAAATATCTTATCCCGGGCGGCGTCGACGTTCATACTCATGTCGACTTCGCGGCGCTCAACTACCAGAGCGCCGACGATTTCTACTCGGGCACGGCGGCCGCGGCCTGCGGCGGTGTGACCACGATCGTTGATTATGCGCAGCCAGGCCGCGGCCAGTCGATTCAGCAAAGCGTTGAAACGTGGCAGGAAAAGGCTCGCGGCAAGGCGGTCATCGACTACGGATTGCATCCGGTGATCTTCGATCCCTCACCCGAGCGGATCGCCGAGATGGCCGACGCTGTCGCCGATGGCTTCACCAGCTTCAAGCTCTTCATGCTTGGGCTGGCGCGCTTCGACGAGCTCGCACCTCAATACATGAAAGTGATGGAGCAGGCGGGACGGCTTGGCGCGCTGGTCAATATCCACGCCGAAGATCAGTGCCTGATCTCGTACCTGAGCGAGCAATTCACGGCGGCGGGCAAGCTCGGTGTGCGCCATTTCGCCGACTCGCGTCCGCCACTGTCCGAGGGAGTGGCGGTCAGGCGCGCGATCGCGATGGCGCAATATGCGCAGGCGCCCATCTATCTGGTCCATCTCTCATGCGAGGATTCGGTCACGCCGGTGCGCGAGGCGCGGGCGCACGGGCAAATCGTCTACGGCGAAACCCGGCCCATCTATCTCCATCTCTCGCGCGAGGTTTTCGACGGTCCCGAGGGCGAACGCTTCATCGGATGGCCGCCGCTGCGCGACGCTTCGCAGCAGAAGGTGCTGTGGGACGCGCTGCGCACCGACGGTCTGCAAACGGTTGCGACCGACCATTGCGGATTCACATTGGTGCAGAAGAAGGCCGAGCAACGCGTCGACCGGCTGCTGCCCGGGTTATCGAATCTCGAAACCATGCTGCCGATGCTGTATTCGGAAGGCGTGGCGAAGGGGCACATCACGCTCAACCGCTTCGTCGAGGTGATCTCGACCAATCCCGCGCGCCTCTTCGGCCTTTACCCGCGCAAGGGTACGATCGCGGCGGGATCGGACGCCGACCTGGTTGTCTTTGACCCTGGCCAGCACGTTACCATCCGCCATCGCGATATGCATTCACGCACCGACTACGACGCGTTCGAAGGCGTCGAAGTAACCGGATGGCCGGCGCTGGTGCTATCGCGCGGCGAGGTGATCGTCGAGAACCGCAATCTGGTTGCAAAAGCCGGTCGTGGTCAATTTCTAAAGCGCGCCCGCTTCACTGTGATGTAATAGGCCATCGAGCGCTGCTCCAACCCGGCGTGCGGGCAGAGGCCTTCCCCTGGCCTGCGCGTTGGAACATCCGCGCCCATCACGATTTCGTGATTGACAGACCTGAGCCCTCGGCGTACTAAAAACATTAGTTCTA